>JAFGHO010000125.1 GCA_016930085.1 Spirochaetales bacterium | reverse complement strand
CTCAAACAGGTCGACGACCACATCGATCGCAAGCGGCGGCGGAAGCAGTTCCGGCTCATGCCCGTCCAGCCTGACCTGTCCGGGAAACGCGAGCTGCGGATGTTACTCTGTATCGGGTCTCGGCGCCAACAAGAGGGCGCTCACGAACGCGGGTGCGAGTCAGTACATGATCGCCGCGGCCATGATGGAAACCGAAAAAATGGATACCAACTATTCATACTGTGACGGCAAAAGCGGGGATTCCTGCTGCTGCGGCGTCACAAAGGCGAACTGGTATGAGTCACGAACCGCGGGCGCCGGCTACAGCGATTACAGAAGCTTCTGCGACGCCGTCAATGGTTCGCGCAGCGCGGATGTTTCCAACTGGAACCGCCTGAGAAGCTACTGGGGAAGCAAATACTGGGCGGTCCACCGGAATGGCGAATCCGGTAACACCAATCCGAATACGGCGGATATACAGCGATTCAAGGAAGCGAATGACTGGACGGACAGTCACATCGGCGGCCACCTGTCCGACGATATCCGCTTCTGGGTCGATGTGCCCGCGATCTAGACGGTAAAAGGCCCCGCTTTACCGTGATATTTTTCAGCCGGGGAGTACGGCTTCCCGGCTGGTTTTTTTTTTTCGTTTATGCGATAATGTAGCCAATGAAAACGATAAAATCCCTCATCAACTCGACATTTTTTAATTTTGCCGGTGTCGGTTTGCTCGGGGTCCTTTCGAACAGCACGATTTTTTTCATCTTCGTCGACCTCCTGAAACTTCCCCCGAATGCCGTCGCCGTCGCCGCATTTCTTGCCGTGACCGTGCAGAATTACACGTTGAATCACTTCTGGACCTTCAGGGGGGTCACTGCGGGACAAAAACTCTCTTTGTACGGCTGGTTCAAATTCCTTCTTTCATCTTTGGCCGGGTTCGGCGTGTATCTGCTTGTCCTTAACGGGGTTCTTTACTTTTTCAATCCGCCGTTCAAGGTGATCGCCCACCTCTGCGGGGTCGGGACCGGGGTTGTCTTCAATTATTTCGGGTCGCGGCTGTTTGTGTTCAGAAGAAAGAAACCGGTCGAGAAAACAGGAACGGACGGGAACCCGGATGTCTCAGGGAGACAGGATACTCAATAATAAAAGCCTTTACCTCAAAGCTTCCCCATGATTTTGTATAATCCGTATTGATAATTTCTGTAGCGGTATTCCCGAATCACCTGCCAGTTATAGGCGTTCAAAATATTTTCGGTATACGACCGCTGGACAGGATCGTCGACGTTCGACCAGTAATTGAAATGGACATATACACCCCCTTTGAAACCCGCGAGATAGGATTCGATGATACCGGGATTGTAGGTTTCAACCGAACTCTGGACCGCGCTTTGCTTGTGCAGAAGAAAAATATTCGGATTATGCGTCAGGACAAGCGAGTTCGGGGGGAGAAGACCGGTAAACTCGACCGCATAGCGGTGGTCCGTCCGCGCGGCCCACGCCTCGTCCCCTATCGATCTGACAAACGGAATGAACCAGGTAAAGGAGAAAACGATAAGCGCGAGGAGGACGGCCGATATCGCCCTGAATCTTTTCTTGAGCAGGTTTCTCACGGATGAGGTCCCCAGTCCGATTAATGCCGAAAGTGGCGCGAACGAGAGAAGGGAAAACCGGATGTCCTGGCCGTATTCATAGCTTCCCGCATAGAAAAAGAGGAAGACACCCCAGAACAGCAAAAACCAGAGCAGTACGATAAGTTTTTCCTTTATATAGTGCCTGTTGTCATAAAAGATAAGCCCGATAACGGCAAAAAGGGTAAAGAGAATGGGGAACTTCAGGTTGTTGATGTAGAATATCGAGTTGGTGAAAAGATTGCGGTTAAAATCGTTCATGGACAGTTTTTCCCCGCTCGCGCCCCAGCTGTTGTCCCATACCGAAAAGAGGTGGAGAATGAAGCCCGATGCGAGGAGAAATAAAACAACCCACGCGATATAACTGAATTTCAGGTTTTTCCTGTTTATATTCGTGAAAATGATAGTATCTTTAAGTCTCGTTTTCTTCGTCCAAATATATGATTCATTAAGCAACAAGATAAACTCGATAACCAGGACCAATAATACGCTTTCCGGTCTGAAATTCAGGGTGAACGCGAAGGTCGTGATAAAAAGGAAAAGGGTGACCGGTTTTCTGTTTTTAATATACACCAGTAAAGTAAGTATTGTCAGAGTCATGAAGAAAGCGGTTGACGGTTCGACGGCGCAGGTATTGAACCAGTGAAGGTTCACGGGAATCAGGATATAGGCCAGTGACGCCGTCAACGCGGCGAATACATCGGTAAAAAGCAAAAAGACGATGAAAAACAGCACGACGGCGGCCAGCCCGAGCAGGATATTATTGAGGATGAAAATAAAAAGTTCGTTCGTCCCGAAAAGCCGGAAGACGACACTTGTCAGATAGGGGTACCCCTGCGGCTGTTTGTTGTATTCTCCCTGGACGATCCTGAGAATATTGTTTTCATAGTATCCCTCGTTACATAAAACGGCCTTCCGCCCGTCAGCGATACATTGGCCGATGTTGTTGTAAATATCTTCATCGTAGTATATTCGGTGAACACGGGGCGCCATAAAAGATGCCAGAAGAATGCCGGCGATCGCGACGACAAGCACCAGAACTTTATATCTCGCCTCGATTTTTTTCAATATGGCCCTGAAGTATTTGATATTGAGGAAGAAAAGAGCGATGAAGAGAATGAAAACAGCCTCGAGAAGATAAACGGAATAAACGGAAAGAAATTGCTGCAGGTCGTAGACGGGAAGATTCCGGGATATAAGCAGGATACCGATAAATAATGCAAAGGCGAGATAATGCGATAATCTCAAAAACAGGTATTGCATAAAGCCGATGACGCCCAAAAACGCGATATAAAGATAATCGATAATCAATGTATATACCTTCACAATCCGATTGACGATTAATTTCATTATCTTTACGATCCCGGTATGCATTGTCATGTCTCCTTAAAAATACAGGTGCTTGATGAAACTGTAGATATAGGGGAAAAAGGCTTTGGACATCTTGATATGGGATTCGCCGTATTTTCTTCTGTGTTCATGCGTGGGTACCTCCCCCATGATGTAATTTTTTTTCAGTGTCTTGATGATCATTTCCTGTTCGATGGTTGTCGTGTTCGATTCGAGGCCGAGGTCCCTGAGAACGGCCCCGCGGATCGCCCTGAACCCGTTCTGGCTGTCACTCAGCTGTACCTTGAATTTACTGTTGATGCAGAAGGTGATAAACGAGCTGCCCGTCAACCGCATGAACTCGTCGAATCCGCCGTGAAGCTCGCTCGATCCGCCGATAAGCCGCGAACCGGTGACATGGTCGGCCTTTCCCTCCTGGATCGGTTTGACAAGCCTCGGGATATCCTCCGGATCGTGGGACCCGTCCGCGTCGATAAATACGACGATATCCTCGTCATCGACGTGATCGATCGACGCCCTGATTCCGCTTCCCTTTCCTTTGCCGGGGTCCAGCACGACCTTCGCGCCGCATGATGCGGCGATATCCCGGGTTTTGTCCTGTGAATTGCCGTCCACCACAATCACCTTGTTCGTGAATTTTTTGCATGCCCGGACTATTTCGCCGATCGACTGTTCTTCGTCTTTCGCCGGGATGACGACACATAAACGATCAATTAATGCCATGAGATCTTCTCCTTATAAATAAATTACTCAGTATATTCTGATATGCTTCGCAGGGCGTCCAGCAATGGGGACATCTGCCGCTTCTGATCGCTTTATTGACGGCGAGGGACCGTTCTTTCGAGAGAATTCTCAGGAGATCGAAGTCGTTCTCCCTCAAATCCCCGAGATTCGTATCGAGACCCGTACAGGGAAACACGTTGCCGCGGTTATCGATGAAACAGGAGATACTTCCGGAATTGCACGGGAAGGGTGAACGTCGGGACCGCAGGTAGCGCCCGATGTTTTTCAGGTACACGTATTCGAGAAGCGCGACAGGATTGACGAGGAAAAAGCCCTTTCTCGAGACAAACTCATTGATGAGGGAGATACTTTTTTCGATATCGAAATCGAGCCGTTCGTTGGAATAGAGATTTTCCGAATAATGGTAGATGTTGAGGTGTATGTCGGAATCGCCGATATCGGGAAGATATTCCCTCAAATCCCCGACAAAGCTTTCGAAGTGGTCGATGTTGAACGGTGATAATGTACAACCGATATAGACCTCGATATTTTTGATCTTTTTCAATTCACGGTACGTCGCGATACTCCGGTCGAAAGCACGGTCGGAGTTTCGTATCCTGTTGTGAACCTCCCGGTTACCGTCGATGCTCACGGTAATGACCACTTTATTGAACCTCAGAGATGCGATCTCCTTCGTCACCGCGACGATACGGTCGGTCAGATACCCGTTCGTGGGATAGTGGAGGAGAACGAGGTGCGGGAGATGCTTTCTGATGCTTTTCGTAATATCGAGCAGGTCGTTTCTCAGGAATATCTCCCCGCCGGTGAGATCGATCCAGTTGAAAAACGGGTTGAGGCGGAAAAACCGGTCGATTTCATCGAATGTCAATTCGCCGCTCGATTTCCGTTTCCATACGCAGCAGGTAAGGCAGCGGAGATTGCATTTGCTCGTAATCGCGAAGGTCAGCTTGTACGGATACGGGAGGGCGTTGAATGAGGAAAGCACGATGTTCCGCGCAAAGAGGAGATAATCTCTGATTTTTCTGGCAAACGTCATCGGTTTCTTATCCGGATTCCCTTATTCCCGTTATTTTGTACAGACCGTATTTGTATTGCTTGTAATAATATTCTTTTATAATCTCGTACTTGTATTTGTTCAAAATCAGTTCGGTAAATCCCCGTTGCAGGTCATTCGGAAAATTTGACCAGTAATTATAGTGGATATAGACATTGTCGTTGAACCGCTGGCGATGGTACTCGATAATCCCCGGCCGGTAGGTTTCACTCGAGGTCTGGACCGCGCTTTGCTTGTGGATCAGGAACATGTTCGGGTTGTGGGTGTAGATGATCGAGTTTCCCGGCATCAGGGAGATGAACTCCATCGCGTAGTGATGATCCATTCTGCTCATTTCGTTTTCACCGCCCGCTTCCGAGCGGATGTACGGCATAAAATAGACCAGATTCGCGATCACCAAAAGCGGCAGGACCGCCGGGATCCGTTTGAATCGCGCGGTCAAAAGTCCGCGCAGAAACGATGCCCCCAGACCGATCAGTATCGATAAGGGGACATGGGTGAGGACCGTGAAACGGATACTGAGCCAGTCATTATAGTTGTATTCACCCGCATAAAAGACGAGAAACATGGCCCAGAAGACCACAAACCATCCTAGCAGGATGAGTTTGTCTCTGATATGTTCCCTGTTTTTGTAAAAGACAAGACCGGTGATCGCAAGCAGGGTGAAGAACACGGGAAAAAATGCATTATTGAAATAAAAGAGGGTGTTCGTCGAGAGATGGGGAAGCAAAAAGTCGGTCGAGATCTTTTTTACGTTCTCGCCCGCCCCCCAGTCGTAATCTCTCACCGAATAGAGATGGAGGAATATCCCGGTTGAAAGGATCAGAAACAGGACACCGAAGATATACAGATCTCTCCGTTTCAGGATCCGGATGTCTTTCAACAGGATGACGAGCAGCGCGACAAAGGCGATAATGATGCTTTCCGTCCTGAAATTGAATGAAAATGCCAGCGATACGGCAAAAAAGAAGAGGGTCGCCGGCTTTTTGTTTCGTATATAAAGCAGCAGGGCAAACACGGCCAGGGCCGCGAAAAAGGCGGCCGCGGGCTCGACCGACGATGTATTGAACCATTGGAGGTTGGCCGGTATACAGAAGAAGGCGAGTGAAGCCATGAGTCCCGCGAAGGTGTTTTTAAACAGGAGAAAGGAAATAAAAAAAACCACGATGATCGTCAACCCGAAGAGGACGTTGTTCATGACGAACGAATGGATTTCGTTCGTCCCGAAGATTCTGAAAATGATGCTGATAAGGTGCGGGTAACCCGCCGGCTGCTTGTTGTATTCTTCCGTAGCGACATTCAGTTCCCCGTTTTCGTAATAACCTTCATTACACATGACCGCCCGTTTGTGCGGTGATGCAATGCACTGGCCGATGCTGTTATAGATGTCCTCGTCGTAAAAAGAACGGTGGTGACGCGGGGTGACGGCCGATACCAGGATCATCCCGGCAACCGCCAATAAAAGCAGCAGAAGGAGGGGCTTTTTCCCGATTTCCCGGCATATTTCCCTGATATATCGTATGTTGAAGAAACACGCGCAGAGGAGAAGAAAGAAATTGAACTCGAGCAGATATACATAATAGGAGGCGAGAAAGGAATGTAATTCGTGGATCTGCATCCCGGATAGCAGAAGTATGATGAAAGCGGCGACCGCAAGGAAAGCGATTATGAGTATATTGACAATCAGGATGTTTTTAACGGTGAATATACGGTCTGCGGGCGGATTTTTATCGATTAATCCGTTGTCGACGGCGGGAGGTTCACCCGGTGATCCCTTCATGGTTTTCTCACCAGGTAATTACCGAGAACCAGATATCGTGCTTTTGTATTCAGAAATGTGGCAAGTGCGTCCTCCGGCGAGCAGACAAGGGGATCTCCGTGTATATTGAAACTGGTATTAAGCAGTATTCCGCTTCCCGACAGGTTTTTATATTCTTGAAGCAGCCGCTTGTATCGCGGATTTTCGTTTCTGATGATCTGTGGTCTGCATGAACCGTCGATATTGATCACCCCCTGTACCAGGGGCAGTTTGTCCTTTTTTACCATGTACCCCATGGTCATAAAGGCGTTCGGCGTTCCCTTGAGGTCCAAAAGGATTTCCTTTGCATCCTCATAGAGCATGGACGGACAAAACGGCTGATACCACACCCGTTTTTTTTGAACGAGATTCAATTCGTTTTTTATTTCCTGTGAATGCGGCGGGGCCAGGATACTTCTGTTACCGAGGGCCCGCGGTCCGTACTCCATTCTCCCCTGAAACCAGAAGACGATATTTCCTTCATGGATAATTGCGGCGACATCCTTTTCGATCGACGTACTCAAGGTGTATCGTATTTTGTTCCGGTCGCTTTTTTCAAGAAGGGTTTTTATGTAATCATCCGAATATTCCGGGCCGAAGTAAACCTTCGAAACATCATATCGTGATTTCCCGTTGAGCCGGTAATTCGCCGCCATCGCGCTTCCCAAAGCAAGCCCGCCGTCTCCCATGTGGGGGAAAATGTACACATCCTCGACTTCGGGCAGATTTTTGAGAAGCATGTTTACCTTTATATTGGAACATGTCCCCCCGGAAAGGCAGAGTTTTTTCAATCCCGTTTCCTTGACGGCGTTCCTGACGAGTTCCGTAATTTTGAGTTCCAGTGTACGCTGTGCCATATAGGCAAACTGTTCGGAAGGATATTTCCAGAGAATTTGTTTCAGTTTTTTATAGGTTTTAAGCGATCCGTATCGTGCCCTCACCTCGAGGCCCTTGACGGTAAAGAAATCGAGAAGGGGATTCTTATCGTCCTCGATGACCAGGGCGTAATTGGCGAGGGCCATCACCTTGCCCTCGTCTTCGAGTTCCCTCATGTTGAGGAGATTGGTGACGTGTTCGAAAAATATCCCGAAAGAATTCCTCCCGGAAACCGCCTTGATCCGTTCGAGCTTTCCGTCGACAAACGAGCTTATGGTACACGAGAGGGTGTCCCCGATGCCGTCGATGGTAATGACCAGACCTTTATCGAATCCGCTCGAAAAGGCTGCGCTTGCCGCGTGGCAGAAGTGATG
The DNA here is from genome assembly GCA_016930085.1 of Spirochaetales bacterium. Taxonomy (NCBI): domain Bacteria; kingdom Pseudomonadati; phylum Spirochaetota; class Spirochaetia; order Spirochaetales; species Spirochaetales bacterium. The sequence goes on along the minus strand of JAFGHO010000125.1, from coordinate 58,591 downwards.
ATCGAAAAGGGACAACCGGAAATTTCTGAAACCCATCTTTTTCAGTTTGCGTTTTAAAAGTGATGTGCTGATCCATCGTGAAACAGGGTCGAACTGTAGCTCCGTAATCTTGTATTTCAGCTGTTTCTTGACCGCATCGAGGGCGGAATATTCCTTTTTCCTGCGTCGCAGCAGGTAGTAGCTTTCCTTCAGAAACGGGAACAACCGCCATAATGTTTTGGCGAATTCGGTCGTGGAAGCGGCAATGACACCGACATCTTTCTTTTTTATATTCGCGTAGCGCAAAGCATATTCGATCGATTTTTCCGGAAAGGCAATATCGAGTTTTCTTCTCGACAACCGTTCTTCGTTGATCGCAAAGAGAATGGTATCGTTTTCAAGCAGCGCGATCCCGGAATCGTGACCGTCCCATATTCCAAGAATATACATATAACGTCCTTATCATTGTATTGCCGTATAATAATGTAATATACGGAAGGTGAATTTGTCAAGATACGGGTTCCGGTGAATCGTCCGAAGTTTTCGATCAGTACATTTTGACGGTTATCCCTTTCATTTGAAGTGCTTCGATGATACGGGGCGGGTATTGATCGAGTGCCGTCATCAGAGTATCGACCGATAGAAGATTAAGGAGTTCGGATTCAGGCAGATTATTGCACAGACCGATGTTCAGTTCCTCGAGGTGTTTCAGGTCGTTCACCCCGGCGATGCTTTCGAGACGGGGATTGTCGCCGACCCACAGGGTGCGGAGATTTTCACAATGCCCGATACCGTCGAGATCGGTGAGGTTGACATTCCAGAGAATCATGGAGGTGATCGAAGGGGGGAATCGCTTGAAATCGAGGGGCGCCAGGTGAGTGTGTTTTTCGAGATGTAATTTGGTCAGTTTTTTTAACGTTGAAATATCGGGGAGTTTGCTCAGGTCCTGATACGAAAACTCGAGTTCCTCGATAGCTTCCAGGTATTCGAGGCCCCGGAGATCTCGGATGTGTCCCGGTTCCATATAGCCGGGGCCGCCGATAGCGAGGGCTTTCAGGTTTCTCAGCGAGGCGGGAATTTGAAGCACGGTTTCATCCCCGGTTCCAAAGCGGTTGTTCCCGAGATACAGCCTCCTGAGGCCGGTCAGACCGTCGACATTTCCGAGTATGGCGATCCTGTTCTCGTACAGATCGAGGGTTTCGAGGTGCGACAGCGTCCCGATGTTCTCGATTTTTTCGATGAGGTTGGTGCCGAGATTGAGGGAGGTGAGGTTCGTCAGTGCCGACAGGTTTTCGAGCCTGCTTATCTCGTTGCCGCTCATGTATAGGGTTTGAAGCCGTGTCAGTGTATCGAGGTTTTCGATTTTTTTGATGTGCGCCCCGCCCAGGAAGAGGTGTTTCAGGTTGGTCAGCCTTTCGAGGTTTTCGATCCTTTCGATTTCGGTCACACTCATATAAAGAGTTTCCAGGTTCCGTAATGCGTCGAGGTTCTCGATTTTCCGGATGCCGTTATAACTCAATGAAAGGCTACGGAGATTCGTCAGCCGTTCGAGATTCCGGATCGCATCAATCCTGTTCATCCGCAGATCGAGTTCCCTCAGATTCACGAGGGTATCGAGATGTTCGATCCGCTCGATTTTGTTTTTACAGAGATTGAGTATCGTGAGGCCGGTCAACCCCTCGAGGTTTTCGATGGTTTCGATCAGGTTCCCGTAAAGGTCGAGGGTTTCGAGGCCGGAAAGACCGTCGAGGTTCTCCAGCTTCGAGATCGAATTTCCCCTGAGGTAAAGGTGTTTGAGGTTCCCTGACGAATCGAGGTTCTCGATGGTCGTGATTCGGTTGAAATAGAGATTGAGGATTTCGAGATCGGGAAGGCGGTCGAGGTTTTCGATCCTTTGTATCAGGTTGTCGTAGAGATCGAGGTGCCTGAGGCCGGCCAACCCTTCGAGGTTTTCAATCTTCGTTATCATGTTGTGACTCAGATAAAGCCGTTCGATGTGAGGCGGACTTTCCGGACCCGCGATCGCGGAGATCCGGTTTCCCCGCAGGTCGAGTACCTTGAGATTGCCGAGAAGCCCGATATTTTCAATTTTGTCCAGTGTATTGTCGTTGATTGCGAGAAACAGGAGGTCATCGAGGCCGTCGAGTTGTTCGATCCGTGATATCGAATTGAGTCGGAGACAGAGGGCTTTCAGGTGCGGGGATTTCCGGATATAGCCCGAATAACCGTCTGTCACCGAAGGACCGGTCAGCTGTAAAAACTCCAACCGCTTGAATAAGGAAAGATTATCGAGGATCCTCGGGGAAGGATCGTTCAGAAAAAGCCGTTTCACCCCCGTATTCCCGATGATACGGTTGTCGATGTACTCGTCGATGATGGAGATACCCAGAAAGTCGAGGGACTCGGGTTTCAACGCGAAGAGTTTTTCGTAATATTGGACCGCGCGGGCGAGATCGGTCTCGTAATAATAATTCCCCAAAAAATTGTATGGCTGGTAATAACCGGGATCGAGTTCGACCGCCTTCTCGAAATATGGTATCGCCCTGTCCTTTTCGTTTTTTATCCAGAAATAATGCCCGGTTTCCGATACCAGTTCCGCGTGTGTCCCCTTCCCGAATCGTTCGACCGTTTCTATCACCAGGGGGTGATTGCTGAAACCGTAGTAGAAAGGATAAGCACAGTAAAACGAGATATTGACCGTCTTCAACAGAAACAGCCGCAAAGACACGTTGTCGGGGAAAAGCCCGATTCCCTTTTCGGCGGAAGCGAATGCCCCCGGGATATCGTAGTCGGCAAGCAATGCTTTCACGTTTCGTACAGACGGATTTCCGGACAACTCCGGAATAAGGACAAATCCGGTTACACAGACGATAACCGCCGTTATCGATATCGTTACGATCATGATGATGAGTTTTTTCTCCATATTCGTTTGTCCTCCCCGTCCCGCCGGATAAATACCTCGGCATCAACAGCGGTAAGTATACCGGTTCACCGTTATTATGTAAATGCGACATCCTGCGGCCGGCCGGGATGGCGACGTCGGGAATCGGACCTGTCCGATGACGGTAATCACGATATTCATAAAAAGGGGGCCTCGATATGAAGAGGGTTCGGCGAGGGAAGAACGGGTTGATTTTTTTACGAGGAATTTGTACAACTGATACAGGGAAAAAAAGAAATGTCTGTCGAAAGCAAACGATCAACCGGGATTTTTTTGTTTTTTACCATTATCCTGTTTTTATTACCGGGATGTTTCGGAAAAACGATCAAGGGACCCGCAATCGTATTCGAGAAAGACGCGGTCAATTTCGGTGAAGTACGGGAAGGGGATCGTGTCCCGTATTCATTTTCTTTTTCGAATCCCGGAAGCGAAGTGCTTGTCATCAATGATCTTTTACTGTCATGCTGGTGTCTATCGATTGAACGATTCGACAGAGTAATCGAACCCGGCGGCAGCGGTGTCATTTCCGGAGACATACGGACAACTGGTTTTTCGGGATATATGGCAAAAGTGATTACCGTTCAGACGAACATTCCGGAGACACAACCGATGCTGACCCTCGAGGGAATGGTTGTTCCAAAATAGACCGTTGCTATAATGCCGGTAAACGGGGAAAGGAATTAATCGATGATGATGAAAACCATACGGCCTTTCATGCTGCTATTTCTCCTGGCAATTTGCTCGTGCGGACAGGAGGATGCGGGTACGGTCGAAGAACAGCTTGCGAAGCTTGAAAGCATGCGCCTTGCGGCCGTGAAAATCGAGAAGTCGCTGCAGGAAAAAAAGGGTAACGCCTATCTGGAAACGCACGACAGATATTACCGGGAAATGAACCTGAGGGCGGAAACGGCAATGCGGTTTCTCGAAGGGATTTCTCTTGAAGACCGGTCAAAGGAGGATCTCGAGGGTCTCATTGAAATCGCCGATATCGCCCACGACGAACTCATGCTGATCACGATCGCGAAAACCCTTTTCATCAGATACGCGGATACAAAATACGAAAAATCCCTGATCCAGCTTTATTTTTCGAACGCATACCTTATCGAACCCGGCGAGATCCTGAATTACGTCACCATTGCCATTTTTCCACCGGACGAACAACTTTACTGCTACTTCATGCTGTCGCTGGGATATGCCGAGACAGGGGCTTACCGGGAAGCGCGGGTGTATTACCGGTTGGCGACGACACTACTCGATTCGATCAAAGCGGATCCCGAATTGAAGAACAAGGTCCCGCTGCTCTATATCGCCGGATTGAGAATGTTTATCATGAGCAGAATCGGAGAACTCGAGGAAGCATACAAAGTACTGCGTCAGGCGCGGGATGAGTTTTCGGACGAACGAGACAAGGTCCAGCTCGGGATATATGAGAAAAGACTGCAGGTACTCGGCGGCAAGGCGATAAACCCCTCCTGTGACCATGTGATCGGCAAGGGAATGCCCGGCAATCTGTCCGAACAAACGGGAAAGGTGCTGTTACTCGATTTTTTCACCTGGGACTGCAGGACCTGCAATACCGATCTGCCGTTTTTGGAACGGCTGCGGGAGCGTATCGATAGTGATGATTTTATCATCGTCGGGATGACGAGGTACGTGGGAAGCTATGAAAACAAAACAGGGATTTCCGAAGAAGAGGAAGCCGGATACATGAAAAATCATTATTACAAAAAGAGAAACCTTACGTGGCCCGTGGCGATCGGTCCGGCGCTCATGTATGACTACGGCATCGATTCGGTTCCGGGCTACATTCTCATCGGCAAGGGCGGTATTGTCCGCGACGGTTACTTCAACGCGGGAAATTTCACCTACCTCGAACGAATGATCAAGGCATTGCTTGCGGAATAGGAGATGTCTTAAAGCAGCTAGAAGGTTTTTTTAATAGCATTGTTAAATTAATATGAAAGATTTTAAAATGACATTTTTTAGGAATTTCTTGCGTAACCTTAAATTATTCTATATATTTAATAGTAATGAATGATTTACCAAAAAATATTAATCCTTGTCCAATAATAGAGGCAGATATTGAGATCAGATTTACTTCTATGCTTCCAGATGATGCCGTATTTGGAGTAATTTACTCAAAAATTTCCTCAGATTTTCCGCACGTAAGGAAATTGCCTATTTTACAAATTCCCGAGGCTATACGATCAAAAGATCCAAGCTTAATATATAATGCGCATTACTCACTTACTAATGATAAGGAGCCATTACAATTTAATATTGGACCACGTGCAATAATTTTCGTGAATATCGATGAATATATTGGTTGGGATAAATATTTTTCGTTTATTAATGATGTTTTAGATAAAATTGATTTGAAAAATATTATATTGAAGACACAACGGATTGGTCTTCGATATATAAATTTTTTTGATCTTTTATTATTCAATAAGATAAATCTCGATATAAAAATTAATAATAAAGAAATTCGGGATGAAAGTACTCATTTGAGGACCGAAATAAAGGATGAAGGCTATATAAAAATCATTAAAATTACAAATAATTTGCCAGTTAAAATTAAAGGGAAAGAAATTGTGGGTTCACTTATTGATATAGATTGCATATATAATATTGGAGACTCTAATTCAATAAATATTATCGAATATAAAAAAATAATCGATAATGGTCACAATAAAGAGAAAACGACATTTTTTAATTTATTAAAACCCGATTTCTTGAAATCCTTAAATCCTGAGTATTAAGAGGAAAAAATGACTGAGAATACTGCTTCAAATATTAAGCCAATAGCTATTGCGACAGCAGCAGTGCTGGTTTTATACGGTGTTCTTGAACAGACAGGTATTGATACTAGTTCTGTATTTAATTTTCCTGATATAGAAGATGAACCTTTTGCCAATAAAATAAATCTTGAAAATATAAATGATCCTGAACGTTCTTTACTAAATAAAATTGAAATAATAAATAAATTTATTAATAAATTAACAAATGATTCGAAGGATTTGGATAGCAGGATTGTAAGTTTAGTAAACGATAATTTTTGGGACTTAATGTAGAAAATGCTTGATTTGGATGATATTAAACAATTTCTTCCAAAATATCTTAGTCCTGAAACAGAAGATAAATTATTCTCAGATTTATCTCTTTTTCCTTCTAATATTGACGACAGAATGTATAGTTACATTGAAAAAGATAGAGAAATAATCTACCAAGGTGACTGTTTAAAAGGATTACTTGTTCTAAATCTTCCTGATAAAGAGATTAGAGCAGCTACTTCTTTGATTTTATCCAATACATGCGATATAGATGTATTTAATAAGCGTAAATATTCTTCAAATATTGTTTATTCTCCTATTTTTAAAATAAGTAAGTATAAAAAATTATTATTAGAAAAACGTATTTATACTGAAAGTTCTATTGAAGATCATTTAAATGACCTAAAAAAACAAAAAATCACGCAAACATTCTTTCTACCAAAAGGCCAAGGTTTATTTGAGGATTCTTTTATATTTTTTGATCGTATTTGTTGCTGTAATAATGAATATATTAAGCGTAAAAATATATCCGATATACGAATAGTCTCATTGTCACAATATGGATTTTGGTTGCTATTATATAAATTATCAATTCATTTTAATAGGATGTGTGAGAGAGTTGATAGAAAGTATTAGGTTTCTCTATATTTTTCTATATTAGCTTAATTTATTATAAATATATTCTATACTAATATTTTCAAGAGAACTAAATTCTAGTGGATAAATTATTGACAGTAATAGATATCAAATTTTTTATCAACACAAACAAAGAGACCTACTTGTTCGATTCAAGTTGTTTTTTATACAACTCCCTTACGGTATTGAGGATCCCGATGTACTTCCCGTCACGGTAATCAGGATAGGTCCATTCGAGGGGCCGGAAGCTCCCTTTTTGAAAGAGGAGGGTGATTTCGCCGTACATGCCGTCCGTGAGGGGGATACGGTGCGAGGAGATCTTCGTCGTTGCGAGGATAAAATTACTCAGGGAGAGAATCCCCGGATCGATATTGACCTTCCGGTTGCCGTCTATCATAAAAGAGGTTTCGATCAGGTTCGTCGCGCGCTTGATGCCGGAAAGACGGTCAGGCAGGATGAGGTCGGAAAAGGAAAAAAAGAACCGCGTGATGGGGGTGCCCATTTCGCCGTCATAGTAGCCGGTATAACCGAAGGGTAACGACGGACTGCGGTAATCGATAGTTCCGAAACGTGCGGTCAGTTCGCGGAGTAATGCAGGTTCCGCTGCCGGGGCGCTTGTCAGGATACCCGTCACGAGTTTGACCGGGGTATAAGGCTTTATGTGTCCCATGGAATTAAGTGTATCAAAAAAAGGGAATACCGTGAAGATATTGACACATCGCATGATATGATGTCATCATGGGGATGTGGCAGACAGGGAATACAAGACAAAGTTTTTATCCCTTATCGAAAGCATTCCTCTTTACAGCCCGCAGGAAATGTTCGATATCCTGAGTGAAAACGGGTATATCGATCAGGAAGAAGCCCGAAAGGCGGTCTGTCTTATGGCATACCGTCACATCGGCAGGGTGAAAAAGATCTACCTCGGCAATATCGACCGGAACAGGCTTCCGGCAAAGGAAAACATCATGCTGATCGGTCCGACCGGCTGCGGGAAAACCTACCTGATCGAACTGCTTTTTGAAAAGGTGCTGAAGCTTCCCACCGTCACTATCGATATCACCTCCTACTCTGAAACAGGATATGTGGGACAGGATGTGGGAAGCATCATGACGAAACTCCTTTACGCGGCGCGTGATGTCCCCCATTTCGCTTCCGTGGGGATTGTCTGCATCGACGAGTTCGACAAAATAGCAGCCGGCAAGAATACGGCGGTGTTCGCGGGTCAGGGAACCACAAAAGACGTGACCGGATTCGGCGTCCAGCGGGAACTTCTGAAAATGCTCGAGGCGGCGGAAATCGATGTGCCGAGTGAACTCAGCCATTCGACATACGCACCGCGGGTCGCGTTCAACACAGCGGATGTCCCTTTTATTGCCTGCGGTACCTTTTCCGGTTTCAGAAAGGTACTCAAGTTCAGCATGCAGGAAGAACATATCGGTTTTAACAGGGAAGCGGATATCGGGCTCTCCGGCGGTATTTCACAGCCCCTCTCACGTGAGGATGTGGAAAAGGCGGCCAATTTCGAGGCGTACGGACTCATGCCCGAACTCGTGGGCCGGTTCGCGCGGATTATCCCTTTCAACCCCCTGTCCGAGGAAACACTGAAAGATATTCTGCACCGGAACACGATTGTCAAGTATATCAACGAATTGATCCTCGACGGTATCAGGCTCGTCGTGGATGATGCGGTCTATGAGGTCATCGTCAAGCGTTGTCTGAAAAAGGAGACCGGGGCCAGGGGACTGCATGCTCTCATTACCGAACATCTTGAAAATGCCTGTTTTGACGCCTACTCCGCAAAGAAAAGGGATATCGCCATTCATCTTACGGTAAAGGACGATACCATCGTCAGTACGATCGAGGAGTAATCGTGAACGGCTTTGACCCGCAGCGCGCATGGGAGCTTCTCGTCACATTTGCCGCCAGTGGAAAACGGCCGCCGGGCACCGCCGAACATAAAGCGGCGATCACCGACTTTTTTCACCGTATGCAGCCGCTTTGCCGGACATCGTGGCTTCAGGAGTTTTCGCTTCCTTTTCGGGGAACACAGATACAGTGCGCGAATGTCTGCGGCCTTATAAAGGGCAGGAATCCGGAATTCACGATTCTTTTGGGAAGCCACTTCGATACGCGGTGGATCGCCGATAATGAAGCCGATCCGGCGCAAAGAAATATCCCCATTCCCGGCGTCAATGACGGAACGAGTGGTGTTGCCGTCATATTGGAACTTATGCGGGCGTTTTCGGAAACGGAGCCGGCAACCGATGTCGTCTTTGTCCTTTTCGACGCCGAGGATGTCGGCAATATCGACGGATACGAGTTCGGCGTGGGTGCGGAAATCTATGCGAAAGAAGGAAGGGTGAAACCCGACCTGGTCATCGCCCTTGATATGGTCGGTGGGTTGGATATGCACCTGAATATCGATTTCAATTCCTGCGTGACCGGGATGTCAAAGGGGGTGCTAAAAACCATATTTTCGATCGGGAGGGGGCTGGGATTTCCCTGTTTTTTCAATAATACGGTGAATGCCGTCATCGGCGATCATTATCCTTTCATTCGTTCCGGGATTCCGGCTGTGATACTCATCGATATCGATTATCCCCAATGGCACACGCAACAGGATACGATAGATCATTGTTCCAGGGATTCCCTTTTCTATGTTGGGGAGGTCCTTTACCGATTTCTGTCGGCGGGGCCCCGTGGAGAGGATGTGAACAAAAAATAAAAAAAATTTGACTTATCAGCAAATCTCCGTTATCTTATAGGAAGCGGAAAAATCAGAGGAAGTCGAGAAGAGCGAAAAAGGATTTGCTTTCGGAATGGGAAAAGACCACATTATCGATATTTTGCTGAAAATAAAGGAAGGCGAAATCCTTCCTGAAGAGGGATACGGGCGGCTCGTCGGTTTGATGAGCGGTCACCTTGGTTTCGCCGAAGTGGATCTTGCCCGTTCCGGGAGAACCGGTTACCCGGAAGTCGTTTATTGCCTGAATAAAACAGACAGGGATATTTGCGATATTGTCGGGGTTCTGAAGCCGGGCAACAGAATCATCCTTCTGACCCGCGCCCGTGAGAGTGTCTACCGTCTTCTGGATAAAAGCTTCGATCATGTGACATTCTACGAGCGAAGCGGCGTGATCACGATCGGCAACATCGGTGAAGGAAGCGGACTGGTAAGTGTCGTTTCCGCCGGGACATCCGATATCCCCATCGCCGAAGAGGCTGCCGTAACGGCCCGCGTCATGGGGTCCGCGGTCACCACCCATTGGGATATCGGCGTCGCGGGGATTCACCGTCTTTTTTCAAAACTCGATGACCTCAGAAAAAGCAGGGTGATTGTCGCCGTAGCCGGAATGGACGGGGCCCTACCGGGAGTGATCGCGGGACTTACCGGCGGCCCGGTAATCGCCGTGCCGACGTCCGTCGGGTATGGAACGGGAAGCGGGGGGTACGCCGCAATGCTGACCATGCTCAATTCCTGTGCGCCGGGTGTTGCGGTGGTAAATATCGATAACGGGTTTGGAGCGGGCTTTATTGCTTCAATGATTAATAAAGGAAAATAACGGTGTGGCTCATCGATATGACCGCGGGATTGAATAGCGTCCTTCTTCTTCAATGTCTTCTCTGTCTGGAAGAAAAGGGGAGCGTTTTTCTGAGGGAAAGTCTAGAGGGATGTCATGTTCCCTACCTCAATGGTATAAGCTCGTTGTTTGGAACAAAGACCACGGACCGGCCACTCGATCGGAAGCGGATAGAGGAGGTTTTCGGAAAATATCCACCAATATCGCATGAAGACGCCCTTGCCTGCACCGGGGCATACGCATCCGTTTTTGGGAAAATCGTCTTGAGCGGGGAAACGGGTGACATCGAGGCTGCGGATCATTTTCTTTTACTTTCGATTATCGTTCTTCTTCAAAAGATAAAGGAGAAAACGGAGATCGTATCAACGGTACCGGGAATCGGCATGACCTCCCCGACCGCCACGATGCACCTTTTCAAAAACAAAAAGATTCGCCTTGATGCCGCGGCGGAATCGGTCCCGCCGCCACTCGCCCGAATACTCCTTCATTATTTCTATCCCTTTACCGTGTCGTACGGGATGAGGATTCGTGAAGTGAGGGAGATAACGGTAAAAGGCGTGAAGCCGTGTGTCAGGCTTATTCGGGGAGAAGGAATTTCAGGATGTGGAAACGGATATGATACCGATGAGGTTTTCGTTTGCGAGATGAATATCGATGACAGTACGCCGGAGGTACTGGCGGAAGCGATGCAAGCGGTGCTTTCAGCGGGCGCCCTGGATTATTTTGTGGTGCCGGCCGGCATGAAGAAAGGACGGACCGGTTTTTTCGTTCAGGTGTTGACAAAACCCGAAGATATTGAAAGGATTGCAGACCTCCTTTTGACCGGGACATCGACCTTCGGGATTCGTTTTTACCGGGCAAAGCGGTTCATGGTATACCGGAAAATCCGGAAAATTGAGACGCCGTTCGGAACGATACGTGTCAAAGAGGGATACAAAGGACGGACCCTGATAAAGCAGATGCCCGAGTTTGACGATCTGCTCGAGATAAGCAGGGGAAAGGGTGTCCCGATACAGCAGGTATATAATAGGATAATGGGAGAAATAAAAAAACAGTTGACTGATCCCGAACAAATGATACAATAACGGTTTGTTCGATAGTCGTGTGGAAACGCTGTAGTGCATCCCGTTTAACTTTAGATATTATAACGGTTTAAGACGGATATAAGGCCGGCGGTCGGTCTTATTTGAAGGAGTGATAGTGGCAAAGACAACTGGAAAGGTGTTCCCGAAGATCAAGTTTTACGATCAGGATCTGGTAGACCTTTATGACAAGACGTGGACCTGGATAAAGGGGTCCTGGAAAAACGGTAATTCCCATAACGGATTGCATACAAAATATTTCAATTATCCCCACAACGATACGATAAATCAGTTTGAGGCGATTTTTTCCAGTTTTTTTCTGGTGTACAGCAACAAGATTTTCCCTGTCACCCCGCTTTTGGATAATTTTTATACAAAACAGGAACCTTCGGGGGCGATACGCGGCATCTACAGTGAAAAAAACGGCCAACCGGTGTTTTCGAAAAATAATCCCGAATGCGTTCTCCCCCCGCTTTTTTCCTGGGCGGAGTTCAATATTTACCACAAACTCGGTTTCAAGAAACGTGTGAAAGAAATCATGCCGGTCCTCGAAAAGTATTACAACTGGCTCGAGAAGACATTCAGGCAGGATAACGGCCTTTATTCCGTGCCGTTGGCCGCCACGACCATGGAAAACTCGCCGCGTGAAGAGATGATGTACCCGATCGATTTCAATGTGCAGCAGGCGATCAATGCCCTCTATATGTCCGCCCTGGGTGAGATAATGAACGACAAGGAACGAAGCTACCGCTTCAAGAAAAAATATTTCTCCCTGAAAACACGGATCAACAACCTTATGTGGAACGAGACCGACGCGTATTACTACGACCTCGACAAAAAGGAACGCCAGCTCAAGGTGAAAACGATCGCTTCCTTCTGGCCGCTTTTCGCGGAAATTCCCAACAAGGTAAAAAGCGAACGTATTATTTCCCATCTTTCCAATCCGAACGAATTCGGACTCGATAATCCTTTTCCCTCACTCGCCGCGAAAGAGCGGCATTTCAACAAACACGGCATGGGGTACCGGGGATCGGTTTTTACCCATTTTACCTTCATGATCGTCAAGGGGCTCGAAAAATACGGCCGTTTCGATCTGGCGCGGCAGGTATCCCTCAGGCATAGTTATTTTCTGCTCGACTGCCTCAACCCGGAAGACGGGAGCGAGGGTTCGCTGTGGGAAGCGTATGTTCCGGTGGGGGCCGGGCCCTCGAAATGGACAAAGAAAAACGAGTTTCCTCGCAAACTTTTTCTTCCGTACGCCGGTTTGTGTACGGTCGCGCTCATGATCGAAAACGTGATCGGGTTTTATATTTCCCTTCCAAGAAAAACGATCGACTGGATCGTCCCGACCCTCGAGGCCATGGGTATGGAGGACCTTTCCCTGAAACGGAATATGATCAAGATCATCTCGAATCAGAGCGGACGCGGCTGGGAAATCAGGCTTGAATCGGAAAAACTCTACTATTTTACGATCAACATTCTCGGGTCGAAAAAGCGGACGCTTCCCATCCCCTCGGGCAAGTGCTCCATCCTCATCGATAAGCTTTAAAGAGAAACCTGATGCAGATATTCAGCCGTGCGTACAGAGAAAAATACCCGCTTGAATGGAAAAAACTTCCCCGCCGGATATTCGTCCCCCTCCTGCTTACCCTCTTTGTCTGTGTTCTGCCGATGTATCTGCTGTATACGAACAATACCGATGAAATGCCGTTTGCCCTCATTATACCTCCCCTGACGATTTCCGCCGCCTGCGGTCTGGGACTGCTTGCGATACTCACCCTCATTCTGCGAAAACCGGCCTCAGCCGGGTTGTGGAGCGCCGCTTTGATGGCGGTCTTCCTGAATTTCAGCACGTTGAAGTCCCTCTCCGGGGCCGTACTGCCGTCTATCGACACGATTGCGGGGGGTATCGTATTGAGTGTGATTCTCCTGACAGGATGTTTCTTTCTCATCAGGGCGGTCGAGAAAAAGAACATACAGTCAAAGATCGCGCTGATCTTCATGGCAACCCTCGGCTTTCTGCTTTTGTCTGCCACCATCGGTATTGTCCCTTCGATCGTCCGGATCATGGGTGAACCGAATGTTTCACGTTCCTCTTCACAGGATCGGGGAGATATCACGCGCCGGGTAACCGATGATCCTCAGATGGTTTCGGTGACGGAGAAAAAAGAAGGGAAGACGGATATATACCTGTTTATCATGGATGAATACGCGGACTTTACGGTATTCGGGAAGTATTATGACGAGAGTGAAGAGGCCTTCAGGCGGTTTCTTCTTGACATTGGCTTTTCTATCTCCGATTCCAGCTACAGCAATTCCCTCTCGACACCCAAGTGCATGGCGGATCTGGTGAACCTGGATTATGTGGCAACGGAGAAAATGACGGATAAGGAGGCCCGGACGCTGAACGGAGAAACCTCTGCGCTGTATGAGGCGTTTCGATCGCTGGGGTATGCATTGTATCAGGTATCGACCAGTAACGGCTATTTCAATTCGATTATGAGTCTCAGGGAGCCGGAGATCCTGGAAAAAGTCCGGTACATGACGGAGAACGGCTCAACGGTGGAGGATATCGCGGCGGACAAATCGATTCTATCGATTTTCAACATAATGGAAACGCCGGGCGATGAGGATATAACGGAACACGAAGCCTTGCCGCTTCTGACAACGGAGGAGGTCTTTGCCTCGGAAGGATACCGGACGCTGCATGAGGATTGGAAACCGTGGGTGAGCAACGTCCTGGGCATATTCGATTTTTTTCAGGAACCCTCGAATCCGGATTTTGCGGAGAAAACCGTTGTTTTTTCATATATCTGCTGCCCCCATGTGCCGTTCCTCTTCAAGGCAGACGGCACCATTCTGCACGAGGGGCGGCGCACCTGGTCGGTCAAGGACTATTATGCAGGCCAGCACCAGTTCGTTTCGAGACGCCTCCGGCTTGTGGTGACCTCGCTTATCCGCCGCAATCCCGGCTGCGTCATTATTTTACAGTCGGATCACGGGATCAGAAACCATGTCGCGAAACTCCGGATCGAAGAGCGCGACGCGTACCGGATCTTCAATGCCGTTTATTTCGGCGGCAGGAGACTCGATATAGAAGGGAAGTCCGCCCTCAACACACTCCGGCTTATTCTGACCAGTCTGGGCGCCGAAGGGTATCCGCAGATCGACGAACCGGTGAGGGGCGTGATTGCCGGGGGGAACGAAGACGGGGATGCCGGAGGGTGAAGGGGCCGCCTCTCGATATATTGAACAACGATAATTGTATGGAATGTTCATTTTTACGATAATGATGCATTGCAGCATTTCATCCCACTAGAACATACTGTTTTATTATCCTTTTCGCCGATGATCTGTTGTACCAGTCGTGTTCGACCAGTTCAATTACCGCAACCGTTTCCGTTCCCAGGGCATACGACCGGTGCTTCTCTATGTAACGGAGCAGCCCCGCCGGATCGCGCAGGGGCGAGGTGAACCTGCAGAAGGTGGCGTGGGCGGATTCGGAGCGGTAGCGTTCGTCGTTTTCGATACCGGCTTTATTCGATGCGTGAATGGCATCGTAAAGGAGGACCTGATTCATGCCTGCTCAACGGTCACTTTATCCGTTCGCATAATTTCGACAGGGGAATACCCGGCATGAAGACGTTGACTCGAAACATGTCAATGCCGTTTATTTTTTCCGCCATTAGCCGTTCACCGAGAACCTGCATGGTCATAAGATACAATACGTTCATGTATGCCGTATAATACTCGTCGGTTTCATCGTATGTCACCTTTGCGATGTGTTCCTCAGGCAGGACATAGATCAGATCGTACATACCGTCTTCGGGATCGTCAAAACGGACGGCGACGTCGCCGACAGACAGCGCGATACCGTCGACGGTAAAGGGCTCGAATTCGGTCAGCCTTGGAAAGAGGGCGACGGGTGAAAGCAGTTTCAAAGAGGGGGCCATGCTCACGATCTTTTCCGCCAGGCCGAAGAGTTCCTTTCTGCACCCCGTTGTGATAATCAGCCGGTTTTTACCCCCGATTATTTCAGACATGATGAGGGCGTCCAAACCCGTGTCGATGTTCTTTATGGACAACCGCAGGATTTCCCAGTCTTCGGGCGTCGAGAGTTCGGAATGGAAATACTTGGTTTCGTTTTCGGCAACCGTATTCCAGAAGACGGTAATGAGGGTACCGGACGCGTCGGCAAAGACAGGTGATGATCCAAGGAAGAAAAAGAGATAAACTAAAAAGTTCGGTTTTGTCATATTCATACCCCGTCGAATATTACTTTGTTTTATAATGGGAAGACAAACATACTGCTTATTATGTCAAATAAATCCAGGATATTCAATGACACTGAATAGTAATTGCCAAACGACAGTTTAAAAACTAATTTGAAAAATACTAATATAATTTAATCCGGGTTTCAAGCCGTGTGCTTTGTGAGATACAATATTGTGATGATTGTTGCGGGTATATTGGCGGTTATTTTACATTGTTTTTCATGAACGAGGATGATTTGAAAAAGAAATTCATGTTGACCTTCCGTCTCTTTTCATTGTTAAATGGACCCGTTGTATTTAGTTGTCCGGCTGATATTTTGTAATATTTCTGCCGGGTCATAATAAATAACGGGAGGATACAATTATGGAAAGAAAATTTTATCTGAAATATCAGGCTGCCGCCGGGTTTTTAATTATTTTTACCTGCTCATTCTTTTTCTTTACCGCCTGTTCCAGGGTCGATATTTTCTCCGATAATGAGAAGGAATCGCCTGAAGACGAAATACCCACTCCGGTACCGACCACGGCACCGGCGACGGCTCTTCCAACCATAAAGCCGGACGTTTTTTTTGTCTATGCCGATTCAATGTTGTGTCATTTCACCAAAGACACCGATAACGACGGAACAGACGATATCGATGATCCTGCGTTATTCATCTCTTATTATTCCGATAGAAGCGGAATCGATAACATCGTTATCCCCGATCACTTGTTTTTATATCAACCGGTCATTTCCGATCATACCTATTCGCACGGTGACCGCTCCGTCTGTACGATCTGTCTCGACAAGATGGATATCGACTGCGACTATTGCTATGATAACACCGGCGGCATGATTATCATGCCCTTCAAAGGGGAATTGCTGTTTCCCGACACAAGGGTTTTACTAGATCCTTTGACCGGTGACGGGTCAACATGGGGAAAACCCGACCCGGACGCCGTCGATTACGCCGGGAACATCATATTGCATATGGAGTTACGGTTGTGTTCGTCTTCCGGACAGGAAGAAAAAAGAATATCCCCCGTGGATACCGTCGCTTTCTGGAATCATGATAATACAATAGCGTATTTTGAATCCGAAAAGTCCAGTTCGAGAATTATCTGGGATATGAATGTCGAATTTTTAAAAGACAGTTTTGACAGCCTAGAGGAAGTTCAAATCTATATGATCATGGATATACCGATACGGGGTTCAGGTCCGTCTGCACTAAAAGCCACGGCGTTCATCATTCCCGAAGATTATTTTAACGGGACGCCATACAGATACGGGACCGATGCAATGAAAGATCCCGATGTCGAATATATCACGATGCCGTCGATACGTTTTTTTTATTGATGATGAATCACCAAACGGCAGCCGTTCTGTATTTGTTTCGACATTATTCCTGTCCCCAAAGCTTGTGATAATACAGACGCCCGGATACCTTTCACAGTTATTCCTTGACATTGATTAATAATGCCCGTACAATGACATCAATGGACCCGTCACCTTTTATAGAAGAGGATAAAAACCGCACGGGACCCGGTTCCCGGGAGTATAGCCGGACACCGGCTTACGGTATCAGGGAAACAATCAAAAAACAGCGTGATTTCTTTTCGACCCATCAAACAAAGGATACCGCTTTCAGGCTGGAACAGCTGAAGCGGCTGCGGGCGGCGGTAAAGGAGAATGAAGAAAGTATCTTCTGTGCCCTGCGGCGGGATCTCGGGAAACCGCGGTTCGAGGCCTATTCGTCGGAGATCGGTCTGTTTTACGATGAAATCGGCATGCATATAAAAAAGCTGAAAAAATGGGCGAAGCCCGTGAACGTTCATACCCCCCTTCTTCATTTTCCCTCATCGAGTCATATCTTCCCGGAGCCCTACGGCGTCGTGTTGATTGTCGCAACGTGGAACTATCCTTTCATTCTTCTTGTGAATCCCCTGATCGGTGCGATTTCGGCGGGAAACTGCGCCGTCTTGAAACCGGCGCATTACTCCCGTCACACGAGTGATGTCATGGAAGAAATCATATCGAACGTCTTCCCCCCCCATTTTGTGAGTATGTTCAAAGGCGGCAGGGAGGTCAATCAGGCCCTGCTGGACGAGCGGTTCGACTATATCTTTTTTACGGGCGGCATTGAAGTGGGGAAACTCGTCATGCGTGCCGCGGCACGGGATATCACACCGCTGACGCTCGAGCTGGGCGGGAAGAATCCCTGTATCGTCGCCCGCGATGCGGATACCGATCTCGCGGCAAAACGTATCGTGTGGGGCAAATTCTACAGCGCGGGCCAGACATGCATCGGTCCGGATTACCTTCTGGTTCATAAGGATATCGAGGAAGCGCTTCTTGGAGCGATGAAAACATATCTCGACCGTTTTTATGGAAAAGACCGATTCAAAAGCAGCGATTATTCACGGATCATCAATGAAAAGCATTTTATGCGGCTTTCCTCGTTACTGGGGCAGGGGGAGATCGTTGCGGGGGGGCGGGCGGACAGGGAACATCTTTTTATCGAACCGACCATTCTCCGCAACTGTCCGCTCGACGGGACGATCATGGAAGAGGAAATATTCGGGCCCGTTCTGCCGGTGGTCTCCTACGACCGGCTCGATGAGGCGGTCGATATCGTCAATAGTCATTCGCATCCTCTCGCGTTGTATCTGTTTTCAAACGATAAAAAAACGCAGGAGGAGATCCTTCGCACGGTTCCGTTCGGCGGGGGGTGCATCAATGACACCCTCGTCTTTTTCGCCAATCCCTTCCTTCCCTTCGGCGGCGTGGGAACGAGCGGAATGGGCCGGTACCGTGGCAGGGCCTCGTTCGATACCTTTACCCATTATAAATCGGTCATGAAAAACTCGTTGGGGATCGATAATCCCATCCGGTATCCGCCCTATAAAGGGAAATTACGGCTGTTGAAAAGATTTCTGAAGTGATCACTCGACGGAAATGTCGAGGGTAAAGGGGCCATCGCCCAATAAATCGGGAAAGTATGAATCCACCCCGATAATATAGGTGCCGTCTTCACCCACGGGAACAGGGTAAACGATGGTTTCCTGTCCGTCGACACCCTCGTCTTCCGCCCCGGCCACGCAGCTTCCCTCCGGGTTCAAGGCATCGGTAAAAAGGTAGAGTGCCGGGTCCCATCCGTCGGGGGTAATTATGATCGTAATCGTTTCTCCCCCGGTGAGGGCGATGCTGTAAAAGAGATCACTCCCTTCGGTCGTCCAGCCGACACAGGAGTCCGGGGTCATGGTGACGGCCTGGTTCGCGTCCGTATTGTCCGCCGCCACCTGCGCGCTTCCCGCAACGAGTTCGACCGGTTCAGCGTTTTCCGGGGTTTCATTTGAACCCGCGGGTGTCGGTTCGGAGGTGGGTGCTGCGGTCGGGACATCGGTCGGCCCGGGTGTCGGCACTTCGTCCTCGCCTTTGTACGTATTTTCGGTAAAGGGATTGTAGAAAATATCATTACAGGACCAGATGAACCCTGTGCAGAGCGCAAGCAGTATGAGTTTTCGGACGCCTGGTTTCAAACCTCATCCTCTCATCAATAAAAAATCCGTTTCTGCTTTTTTCTATGCGGGGATTGTTCCCTGATACAAATATAACGGTAATCGATTGGGATTTCAATGAAAATGGGGGGAAAGGGCTACGGTTATCTACTCGTCCAGTCCGAGTTTTTTGAGAATACGTTTCATAAGCCCTTCTTTGGGGGCTTTTATATCGATCCCCCCAAGGAGGACCACCCCCTTTATCACAATGGTAGGACACCGGGGATCGTCCGTCTGTGTGCTTTTGTCATCGACACCGCCCAGAATCGACACGCACTGGTTTTCCACATTGACGCCGGGGGGAACGGTGATTTCGATGCCGCCCATCATACAGAAGACATTGATTTCGGTAATCCCGGGCGGAAACACTGCGTTCGTGTAATCGAGATCGACGCCTCCCATAAAGGCCACCATGTTTGTCGTTCTGGACGGTTTCCATACCCCTTTCCGTTCGGTGCCGCCGAAAATACTGACCATGACGCTTTTATCCCTGACCTGCCCCCTGTTTATTGAGACGGGGAATGCCGTACCCGCATCTCCGGGGCCGGGCTCCTCGTTTATTTCCGGCAGATCGTCGACGAGTTCAATGAGGTCGGCCTTCGATTGTGTATTGATCGCGATATTGAGACGTTTCTCGAAATCCTGCTGTTCGAGATGATCGTGGGTAAACCCGTATTTCAGCCGTTCGATGACCTTTTCACGGGCGTATTTGGATATACCGATATCGAGTTCTCTTCTTTCCGGCATGGCGGGCTCCTTTTTTCATCAGGATACCGTATATTTTTACGACGGTCAATAATAAAAAGCAAAATGGGAAAGATAACCGGGTCCGGGTAACCGGTCATTCCATCCGGTTGTTTTTTCATTGTTTTTACATTTATTTTACAGGTGTATGACAACCGGCATGATTCCCTTTGCTATACTTTCATCATCATTTCAATGACGGAGGTGCCGGTTATGATAAAGAACGGCCATTTTTTTCCGGTATTAGCGGCCTGTATTATGTTTTTCGCGTGCGGTATACACGGGTATGCCGAAGAATCAAGCCTGCCGGGTATCACGGTTACCGGTAAGGCTGAAATCAGACTCGTCCCCGATTCGGTCGACATCATCATATCCGTAGAGAAACGAAACAACGATTTGTGGAAGGCAAAAAAGGAACACGATGATGTGCTTCGAAAGATCGAGGGGGTGATGAAGAAGCATAAAATCGGGATAAAACAATTGAAAATAGATTATCTTTCCATCGCGCCCCGGTACGACAATTGTTACTCGAAGGAGAAATTCCTCGGCTTTTTTGTCTCCCGGTCGATGCAGTTGACACTTACAGACCTTTCCGTGTTCGAGGGGCTTCTCGCCGATTTGTTTACCTCAGGGATTACCTCGATTACCGGAATCCGCTTTAAAACAACGGAACTCGAGAAGCAACGGCATGAGGCACAACGGATGGCGGTCCTGGCCGCGAAGGAAAAAGCCGGGCGGATCGCCGGGGAACTCGGTTTCAGGGCAGGCAGACCGATATCGATTGTCGAAGAGACGGAAGGTTCTTCAGCGTGGCCGTATGCCGGAAAATCGTGGGTGTCGAACGCGGTCTATTCGTCTCCCGGTGAGGTATCCGACCAATACGGAACGTTATTTCCGGGAGAGATACCGGTGTCGTCGGTACTGCGGGTGACCTTCGAGATCGTAAAATAACGGCGGTGTGTGAAAATCCCGGGCTTTACCAAAACGGGTATTCCGCGGTATAATGGTTTTTTCCTTAAGGAACGTATTTTTGCAGGAGGAAGCGGTGATTATCGATTCGAGGGCGTTTGCCAGGGCCGGGCTTTTGGGAAATCCGTCCGACGGCTATTTCGGCCGGACGATTTCGATAAGCGTGCGGAATTTCGGCGCCCGAATCGCCCTCTATCAGACGCCGAAACTCCATATCGAACCCCAGAAACAGGACGTGAACACCTTTGACAATATCTACGACCTCTTCGAATCGATCCAGCTGCACGGGTATTACGGGGGTGACCGCCTCATCAAGGCGTCGATCAAGAAATTCTTCGAATACTGCCGGGAGCACGGATTTCGGCTCGAAAAGAAAAACTTCACCGTGCAATACCAGTCGACGATTCCGCGGCAGGTGGGGCTGGCCGGATCGAGTGCCATTGTCACGGCCATGATGAAGGCCCTGACCGCCTTCTACGATATACCGATTCCAAAGGAATACCTCCCCACCCTCATCCTCCAGACGGAAGTGGAGGAACTCGGCATCAACGCGGGCCTGCAGGACCGCGTGATCCAGGTATACGAGGGGTGCGTGTACATGGATTTCGAGAAGAAGCACCTGAGGGAAAAAGGCTGCGGAAAATACCGGCAGCTCGACCCGGCGCTGCTTCCGGGGCTGTACATCGCCTACAGGCTCGACCTGGGCAAGGTATCCGGCCAGGTGCTGAACAATATCCGCACCCGTTTCGACGCGGGGGACCAAACGGTGATCGACACCCTCTGCCGGATCGCGGATGTGGCGCGTGAAGGCCTTGCGGCCCTCGAAGCACGCGATGACGGGACCCTTTCGCGGCTGATCGACGAGAATTTCGATCTGCGCAGTTCGATCATGAATATCAGCCCGGAAAACATGAATATGGTCCGTACAGCGCGGGCGTGCGGCGCTTCGGCAAAGTTCGCCGGTTCGGGCGGTTCGATTATCGGCATGTACAGGGACGACGAGATGCTCAACCACCTCATCGTCGAAATGAAGAAGATCGGGGCGCGGGTTATCAGGCCGTATGTAATATAAATTGCGCGGGGAATTTTAAAAACGGATGCAATTGACGCAAGGAGAGAAGGATGATAAGAAAAGCGGTTATTCCGGCAGCGGGACTGGGAACACGATTTCTGCCCGCGACAAAATCACAACCAAAGGAGATGCTCCCGATTATCGACACGCCCGTCATCCAGTACGTGGTGCAGGAGGCGATCGATTCGGGAATCGACGATATCCTCATCATATCCGGAAAAGGCAAGCGCGCGATCGAGGATCATTTCGACCGGACCACGGAACTCGAGGCCCTGCTCGAAACCAAGGATTCGAAGGACCTCTATAACGAAATCCGGCGCATCGGGGAGATGGCGAACATCCATTATATCAGGCAGAAAGAACCGAACGGGCTGGGGGACGCGATTTCCTACGCGAAACAGCATGTGGGAAACGAACCGTTCGCCGTGCTTCTGGGAGACACGGTGATCGACGCGGTCATCCCGGTCACCCAGCAGCTGATCGACATCTACGAACAATATCAGCACAGCATCATCGCGGTGGAAACGGTCCCGGACGACAAGGTCTGGCGCTACGGGATCGTCGACGGCCGTAAGGTGAGCGACCGGATCTGGGACGTCAAGGATCTCGTCGAAAAACCCGAACCGGGGAAAAGCCCCTCAAACCTCGCCGTCGCGGGCAGGTACATCCTCACCCCTGCGATTTTCAAGACCCTGGAAAAAACGGAACGGGGAAAAAACAACGAGCTTCAGCTGACCGATGCCCTGAAACTTCTCTTGAAACGTGAAGACATCAGCGCCTGCGTGATCGAGGGGAAACGCTACGATATCGGGAACAAACTCGAATACCTCAAGACGGCCGTCGAGTTCGGTCTCAAGCGCCATGAATACGCAAAGGATTTCCGCGCGTTTCTGACAGCAAAAATCAAGGGCGAAACGGGAAATGCGGAATAGGGTTATTGATTCCTGTTGAATAAATTTTTTTTATAATTCATAAAATTTCTTTCACGATTTACATTAAGAAAATTTCTCACAGAGTTCACGAAGCGCACAGAAAAATAAATTTGAATACATATAAAACAGCAGGATCCAATATTACATTATCAATAAATTATACTGACAATTAATTATATTGTCAGTATTTCCGATTGTAATGAGTTTGTCAGTATCTTTTATTATAACGAATTAGATGGAATAACCTCTGTGAGAGATTCCATTTTCTTATATAAGTATGCAGAAGGTTTGCTTGTATTCATCATCGACCCGTATCTCTCCGGGTCCTTGAACAAACGAATGAACCGGTATAAGCTGTGCGTGCAATAAACGATAAAGGAGCCCGCCATGATACACCCCGAACGCTTTTTCGATCCCGATCCTTCGGTACGGAAGATCGCTGCCGAACTCTACGATGAGGTGAAAAACCTTCCCCTCATCTGCCCCCACGGCCATGTGGACCCCGCGCTTTTTGCGAAGAACGAATCCTTTCCCGATCCCGCGCACCTCATCATCATCCCCGACCACTACGTCTTCCGCATGCTTTATTCACAGGGCATCAGACTCGAAAACATCGGGATAAAACCCCTCGACAACTCCCCCTATGAAACCGATCCGCGAAAGATATGGAAGCTTTTCTGCGAGCACTTTTACCTTTTCGCCGGGACCCCCACCGGCATATGGCTGAAAACGGAGTTCGAGGAGGTCTTCGGGGTGGAGGAAAAGCCGGAAGGGCGGAACGCGATGCGGATCTACGACCGGATCGCGGAAAAACTCGCGCAGCCCGACTATCTCCCGCGCGCGCTGTTCGAGCGTTTCAAGATCGAGGTGCTTTCGACGACGGACGGCGCAGCCGATACCCTCGAACACCACACGGCGATACGGGAATCCGGGTGGAAGGGGACGGTCGTCCCCTGTTTCCGGCCTGATGACGTGACAAATCTCCTTCATCCCGCATGGCGCACGAATATCGGCCGGCTTTCCGGGATCACCGGGATCGACGTCACCTCCTTCAAGCGATTCATCGAAGCCCTCGAACAGCGGCGGGCCTTTTTTAAATCGATGGGCGCGGTCTCGACCGATCACGGGATCGAGGAGCCGTATATCCGGATGCTTTCCGAAACGGAGGCCGCGGCCGTTTTCGAAAAGGCGCTGTCCGGCGAAGCTGACCCGGAAGACGCACGGAGGTTTACCGGGCACATGATGATGGAAATGGCGCGGATGAGCACGGAAGACGGGCTCGTCATGCAGATCCACCCCGGCTCCTACCGGAACCACAACCTCGGGCTGTTCAGAAAGTTCGGACCGGACAAGGGAGCGGATATCCCGGTCGCGACCGAGTTCACGAGGAACATGCGTGAGATCCTCAACACCTACGGCAACAATCCGAAGTTTACCCTCGTGGTCTTCACCCTCGACGAGTCGACCTATTCGAGGGAACTGGCGCCGCTCGCGGGACATTACCCCGCGATGAAACTCGGGCCGGCCTGGTGGTTCCACGACAGCATCCGGGGCATGATACGCCAGCGCGAAGGGGTCCTCGAAACCGCGGGGGTGTACAACCTCATCGGATTCATCGACGACACGCGGGCCTTCCCCTCGATCCCGGCGCGGCACGACATGGCGCGGCGGGTGGACTGCAACTACCTCGCGGGGCTCGCCGCCCGCCACATCATCGATACCGAAGACGCGCTGCGGATGGCAAAATCGCTGAGTTACGGGCTTTCGCAGGAGACCTACCGGGTGTAGGGGAGTGCGCGGCGGTTGCGGGGGGACGAAGATTGTTTCATTTTCCTGTGTCACAACAGAGGAAATGGGACGGGAGAAAAGGTATACAAACAGACGAAAATGAGTAAAGGATTAATAATCGGAGTTATTTTTATACTACTCGGTATCATTTTAGCCAACATAGGTGCAATAGCCGGTATCGTTGTACTTATCGAGAGTTTGATAAACAATAAAACCGGTTATCTGGAAAACAACATGTTTCTCTACATAAGTCCTTTGCTGGAAATAATAGTATTGATAATATCAGTGAGAATAATAAGGCAGATATTGTCGTTTTTAAAAAATGATTGACATGGCAATTACCCCCTGCCTTTCAGAAGGTTGACCAGTTCGACCTTGTTCTGGACCCCGCATTTTTCATAGATGTGCTTCACGTGGGTCCGTTCCGTATTGTAGGAGATATGCATGGCGTACGCCGCTTCCTTGTCTTCTTTGCCTTCGAGTAAAAGCAATGCGATTTCCTTCTCCCTCGCCGTCAGGCCGAACCTGCGGCAATTTTCCTCGAAGCGATAGCGTTCGTCCTCTTCGTTTTTACCGTGACGGATCGCGTCGATGATCCTTTTTTCGACTGCGGATTCGCTCTCGTGCTTTTTTGCTTCTGCCAGACCGATAAGCGCCGAGATTTTCGCAGCGAGTTCCTCGATATCGAAGGGTTTGTTGATATAATCCACCGCGCCGCGGGCGATCGCCTCTATTTTTTCCCGCTGCGACGTTCTGGCCGTTATGAAAATGAACGGGACCGCTTTGAATGCGGGTTTTCTTTTTAGCGCTTCATACAATGCATACCCGTCCATTTCGTCCATCATGATATCGGAAAGGATCAGATCCGGCCGGGCGATACGGGAGAGTTTCTCCATTGCCGCCCTGCCGTTTGACGCACAGAAAACGTTATAAGTTTCGCCCAGCCGTTCGGCAAGGAACGAAAGGAGGTCCGCGTTGTCTTCGACGATGAGGAGGGTCCGCCTCCCCTTTACGATCGATTCTGTTGCGGCCTTCGGTTTTTTTCGGAAACGGGCGTGGATATCGCGTTCAAGCGGTCCGGTTTCCACGGCATCGGGAGAGGGGGGCTGGCCGGGCAGTCTGATGACGAACTCGCTGCCCTTTCCTTCCTTGCTTTGTACGGTAATGTCTCCGCCCGCTTCTTCCGTTATTTTTTTGACGATGTTCAATCCCATACCGATGCCCCGGGAACTTCTCTTTCTGTGGGACAGCTGGTAGTACGGCCTGAAAATCGTATCAAGACAATCCTTTGGAATACCGGTCCCGGTGTCCCTGACCCCGAAAAGAACGTCGTTTTCTTTTCCCCATAGCGACACACGGATTGAGCCGCCCGGATCGGTATATTTGATCGCGTTTTCGACAAGGTTGTTGATGATACGCTCGGCCGCCGCCGGGTCCATTTGAACATAGAGGCCCTCCGTGATATCGGCCGTCATTGAAATGTTTTTTCCACGGGCGAGTTCGATGAACAATGCCGTTTTCATGTTCACCAGGTCACTCAGGTTGATAATCGGGCTGTGATCGTAGAGCGGACCGCCCCCTTCGACTTTCTCGAAATCCATTACATTGACGATATCGCGGATGAGTTTTTCAAAGTTCCTTCTGACGAGATCGAGGTCGCCGTCCGGTCCTTTTTCACTAATGTATTTGTTGAGGTAGTTTTTTATCAGTGTGAGGGGGGTCTTGATTTCATGGGCGAGGTTGATGAAAAAATCGGTCTTTTCCCTGTCGAGCCGTTTGAGGCTTTCACGCTGTGCGGTGATGGTTTCGTTCGATTTCTGTAACGCCGCCTGCTGACCGTCGGAAAGACTGACGAGGCGTTTCATTTTTTTATAAAGCTTTTCATAGTGGCGGAAGAGGGTCTCATACGCTTCTCGCCGGATCGTCTTTTCGCTTTTTTTTTCTTTCAATATCGCTGTGCATTCGCGGATAACGGCTTCTTCACCGGAAAAAAGCGCGCCCGAAGCTTTCATTCGTTTGCGTCCTTGCAGGTGATATGGAAATCGAGGTGGTTGATGTCCTCCTTGAACTCGATTCCGTATTGAAGGGCCTGCTGGTTACGGCTGTCATACACCCAGTAAACGGTGATTTTCTTTCCCCCGCCCGCGGCCTCATCGAGGATATCGAAGAAATCGAGAAGTATCTTGGATGAGCTGCTGTTGAAATATTCTATTTCAAGCCGCACATTCACTTTTCCGATTTTTGGCGTCGCCATAAAGGTGTTCAGCCATTCGAATACGGGGGTGTAGAACGCCGAGGTGTTTTCGGGATACGACACACCGCTGATCTCGAGAGATGCGTGTTCGCTGTCGAACACGATACGGGGCGTACACTTTGTTGCTTTGATAACAAGATTTTCCATATTTCTTTCCTTTATATAGTCGCGATAAATGAAAAAAAAGAACGAGCGTTGTCTATTTTCTTGAAGGTATATTCGATTGGTTTACTCACCTTTCGGGCGACTTCGATAAAACCGAGACCGGCCTTCTGGGTTTTGTTCACGGATTTCTGCCTTCGCTGTTTTTTATAATAGGTATCCAGTTCCTTTCTACTCATATGGCCGAGGGCATCCAGTTTCTCCCGGATCGCCGCTATCCTGTCGTTATCGATGTAATTGCCGCCCTGGATATAATAGCGGTGATTTTCTTTGCCGACGACGATGATACCGCATGCGAGTGTCTGTTTTTCCGGTGAGGAGGGGAGGTTGGGGGTGCGTTCCGCGGAGTGATGGATGATGTTCTGTGTTTCCTCGACAAGCACGGAGAACAGATCGAGGATAATCCTCGTGTGTTCGCCTTCGAGTTCCATTTTTCTCTTGATTGTCGCACCGATCCCGATCAGCAGGTCCTGTGTGAACGGCCCGGTAAAGCAGCAGATGATACCGCTTTTTTGTATTCCGTCTTTGAATGTATGGAGGTCATTGATCATGATTCATTCCCGATTTTACTTAAAAAACACTTACGGTGCAAGTGTTTTTCACTGTATTGAAAGGCGCTAAAACACCTGTCGTTTTTATGTATACAAAGGCAGCCGTTCAGGCTGCCTTTGTACGACAATTGTCTTAATTTTTGGCTTCGAAATGACCCCAGCTTACTGAACATTTGTAGCGGACATAGTACTTGCCGTCGATTTTCGGCGGAAGACTTTCCGCACCTGCGTACTGGTTGGTCAGATCGACCCCGTTGACTTCGAGAACGGAGAGGTTCCATGAATTGATATAATTCCCCAGCGAGGCCGCTTCCCAGCAATGGTCGCCCGTCCCATCGTAGACAAAATCCGGAGTGATTGAAGAACCCGGGGTGCAGGTTTCGCCCGTCTGCGGTGTGGGGGTCGGATCAGGCGGTGACGTTGGAGTTGGTTCCGGCGGAGTGGTGGAAGTTGGTTCCGGCGGAGTGGTTGGTGTGGGGGTCGGCTCGGGGTCGTCCGAAAGCATGAGGGTTTTAATGTACAGCCCCGATGCGGTAAGATCGGCATCGTCCCACGGGCCGCCGATATTCGCATCCGCTTTCAGTGCCGCCGATGATTCGGATTTATTGCTGAAGTTCCAGTTGATCCAGGTGAGGTTCCTCTGGTTCATCCAGTCGACCCACACATCGGATTCGGGGAAATAGGTAACGCCGTTCGAACCGCCGGTCGAATCGCTTGTCCCCCATTCGGAGACGATGACCGGCAGTCCGCTGTTGAGGGCGTAATCGGCCTTGTCCCTGATAGACTGATAATGGGTCCCTGCGTAGAAGTGGAGGGCGTACATGATGTTCGTGTACCCGGTAAGGGGGTCGTCTGCTGCCACGTCGAGGTCCTGGCACCAGTTCTGGGTCCCGACGATGATGATATTGTCAGGATCGATCGCCCTGATGGCGGGGATGATGACGGTTGCGTACGATTTTACCGTGGACCATGAGACATTCTCCGGTTCATTGCAGATTTCATAGATAATGTTTGGATACGATCCGTAGTCGGCCGCCATTTCCTCGAAAAAGGCAAGGGATTCCGATGTAAAGTTCGTCGGATCGTTATGAATGTGCCAGTCAATGAGGATATAGATACCCGCGTCAAGGGCGTCGTCGATCATCTCGATCAATTTGTTTTTCATGTATTCGGGCTGCGCGATGTATCCGCCCCAGTAATCCCCGTTTTTATAGTCTTCGATATACATGGCCGGGCGGATGACCTGGATATTCCAGTCATAGACGAGGTTGTGAATCGTGTGTTCCTTCATGAACGGGAACCACTGAAGTCCGTGGGAACACATTCCCTTGAGGCGTACCGGATTCCCGTTCTGGTCGGAAAGTTGTGTTCCCGATACCTGAAGGCTGCCGAATCGGCTGACGGCACTGACATAACCCGGCGGGGGGGTGGAGGTGGGTAATGCCCCGGGCGGTTCGGTAGGTCCGGGAGGCATGGTTTCCGAAGCGAGATAGATAAAGTTAAAGTTGAAATCCCCGTGCATCACGATTCGAAGCGTATGGACTCCGGCGCTTATGGGAATACCCCCGATAACGCTGTCCTGCCAGCTTTGCCACGCGCCGGTGTTGGGAATTTCAACCGGTCCGGTGACGTCGGTACCGTCGAGTTCGATGTAAAAACCGTCGGTTTTTCCAAGCGGACTCGCCACACGGACGTAGACGATAAAGATATCCGAAGCATCGACAGCCAGATCGTACTGAAGCCATTCCCCGTCAGTGATCCAGCCGACATTGTAGCCGCCTTCGGCGCACGGTTCGATATCGACGTCGTCTGTCCGGTAGGTGTTCCCTTCATTGCCGCCCGTTGAATCGGAATATCCGGTGTAATCCTCGGCTTCGAGGAGGATCCCGGTGCCCGTTCCGGGGACGGAGGTCTGTTCGGGGGTCGCTTCCGGGGTCGGGGAGGGCGTCGGTGTCGCTGTTTCGGTCGGCGTCGGATCCACGGGAGTCGTAAGGGTCGGTGTATTCTCCGGAGTCGTGGTCGTGGTTGTTTCCGGCGTCACTTCAGGTGTCGGATCCTGTCCCGAACCGGGTTCCGTACCCCAGACAGACTCGCCGCCGAGATAGAGACACACCCTGTCCCACGTCGTATAAGCGGTGAGTGTGTGGTCCTGGGAGTAATCGTCCGTCTCGTCGTACGTACGCCAGTCCGCCCCGTGCCAGGCACACTGGATTTCACCGGAATCGGTACCGCTTGAAAGCGTTCCCGCTTCTGCCGTAAATCCGATTTCACAATAACGGCCAGCGCCCGTTAAGGGGGGTGTTATATCCTGGAACGAACCAGTAACATTCGCGGACCCGGCCTGAGCCCACCAGCAGCCGAACACATCCCCGGCCGTACCGTCGGGCGTGTACCAGTAGCGTATCGTAAGATCGGATAAGGAGACGGTTGTTCCCGAATCATTGTAGATTTTAAAGTACGCCTTTATCCATTGTTCCTGTGTATGGGTATCCGGCGTTTTGTACTCGATATGCCATGATTGTGCGGAAAGTAACGTACAAATCATGATAAATACCATACAGAACATGCTTTTTGTATAACCTTTCATAGTATACCTCCTATATTTTATTCAGGATGTACCATACGGTTCGTATATAGTCCGTAATACCGCATGGCTGTTCCCGTGGTACAGACAAAACGTAATACGAAATAAACGGTAAAGCTATTACCAATACAGGTGAACAATTATCACCAATACCGGTGATAAGGCGTCCGGACATTGAATGAACGGGCGATACATATGAAGAACTCATGTAGGGGGAATATTCTATGTTTTTTTAGCAAAAAACACTTATTGTAAAATAACATCAAATAGTTTGTGATAAAAGTGCGTGAATATCCTCGGGATAACCGTAAGCTTGCATTGAGTTCGTGTTTATGATAGTATAGGGCAACGAAAAGAAAATACATTAAAGAAAGAGGTAAAAAATGTATCGATCAATACTGCACATAATGAAAAAATATTTTCGAATATGTAAGAAATCCGGGAAAATCATCGCGGTAAAGATGTCGGAAAAAAAGCATCTGTTTTTTCTTCCGGTCATAGGTATTCTCGCCATCGTCTGGTTCCTTATACGAACGGTTCCAAAACCAAGCCGGGCCGCATATCCCTGCCAGCGGATCGCGGCAGGCATCGGTGTGAGTTTTATATCGTTTCTTGCCGGAATTCTCGGTTCTTTTACCCTTTTCAAGAAAATCAAGGCCTTTACAAAGAAGATGAGCGTCAAGACTGCGCTTTTCTATATGGTACTTTGCATCGGAGCGGGACTTTTTACCTCGTCTCTGGTCAACACGATCATCGCCGAGCAGCCTGTGGTCTATGCGGACTGGAATCCGGCCGATCCCGCCAATTCACCCGTCGGAACGGCAAAGGGAATCAATCCGGGACGTGTCGCATGGGCGCACAATCCCGACGCGACGGCGGACACGCCTTCGGGTTCCTGGTACCAGTCGGGTAATACCAATCAGCAGGCGGTAAACCGGATGATCTCCGACGCGGTCATGACCCTGGCCGGAGAATCGGACGCATCGAGCGCGTGGGACGCGATTTTCCGGTATTTTAACCAGAATCACGGCCGGGGGGCATCCGGCTACAGCAGCGGCGAGACGATCGCGATCAAAATAAACACGGTCAACACATCCTCCCAGAACAAAATGGGAAGCGCGATCGACGCGACGGCGGAAACAGTGCTGGCTGTCGTCGAATCACTTGTTTCGCATGCCGGGGTGCCTGCAAACAATATCGTCGTTTATGACGGCGGTGTGGGCACGATAGGAAATTATGTGTACACCTGCGTGTCGCAGGCCTATCCGAATGTCCGGTTTGAGGCGACCATGGGTTGGGGTTCCGTGGGGACCGTCCAGTGGGTGGACAATGGCATCACCTATTCGGGTATCTCCTCATCGAATGCCCAGACGCGTCGCGTCGCCCGGTGCCTGTGGGACGCCGAATACCTGATCAATCTCGCACTGCTGAAAAAACATGAAAGCGAAACGGCGGTCACTTTATGTGGTAAAAACCACTTTGGATCGATCCAGAACTGTCGTGACATCCATACGGCGATCAATGACCATAGAAACGGGATGGGAACGTACAACTGTCTCGTCGATCTTCTGGGGCATCGGGAAATCGGTGGCAAAACGCTTCTTTTTATTATCGACGGTCTCTGGGGCGCTCCACAGATCAGCGGAAACCCGACACGGTGGAGTATGGCTCCCTTCAACAATGACTGGCCTTCCAGTATATTCATGTCCCAGGACGGCGTGGCGATCGATTCGGTCGCACTGGATTTTCTCAATGGCGAATGGACGCTCTGGGATAATGCCGATAATTATCTCCATGAAGCGGCGCAGGCTGACAACCCCCCCTCCGGAACCTTCTACGATCCTGAAAACGACGGATCGTCTCTGCAAAGCCTGGGTGTTCACGAGCATTGGAACAACCCGCAATCGAAGCAGTACTCGCGAAACCTCGGGACGGGAAACGGGATCGAGCTTCTCGCGACTTCGGGCGGTTCACCGACTTCTCCGCCGACCGTGACCAGTCCCCCTGTCGTGACAAACCCGCCGACCGTGACCAATCCCCCGTTCATGACGGACCCACCCTTCGGGACGAACCCGCCGGCAGGCGCTCTGGGTGATGTCAATAACGACGGTTCAGTCTCTATCGTCGATGCGCTGCTTACGGCGCAGTTCTACGTGGGCGCTAATCCGCAGAACTTCGATCAGAGCAGGGCGGACACCAACTGCGACGGACAGATCAATATCGTCGACGCACTTTTGATCGCGCAATATTCGGTGGGATTGATTTACCAGTTCTGCTGATACGAAGCCGATACAGTGAACGGTAATGATGGAAATCCCGGCACGGTTCCTGCGGATCAACAAAGGTTACCGTACCGGTAATTTATCGGACTAATTGATATAAACAAATGGTTTCCGGAGAACGTTTCTCCTTTGGGAGTCGTTTGTTTACATTCGATGTGTTTATGGAAATAGCTTTGTTCATGTGTCGTGCCTTTTTTCCTTGTTGATGCGATAGAGTACTTCCCGAACAACAACCCCCATAACCTTTTTATTAAATTTTTTTACGAATTTCATGCCGATTTTTTCACCTACCCGTATCGAAGGAATATTGTCTAGTTTGGTGAACATATAGAGAGTGTCGATGTTAAGACGGTGAAACGCATAATCGATACATGCCGCCGCCGCTTCCGTTGCGTACCCTTTTCCACAATACGCCCTTTTAATATGGTACCCGATTTCAGGTAACAGCCTGCCTTCTATTTCCTGTATTGTAATGCCGCAGTCGCCCAGAAAGTCCTCGTTTTCTTTCAATATAACCGCCCAAAGTCCGTAGTTGTATCGTTTATAACTCCCGATATTACGGTCGATCCATTGTATTATTTCATCGCGGGTGAAGGGCCGGGGATAATATATCATCAAGCGGGGATCGGAAAGCACTTCCGACAGTTCATTGACGTCGTCGGACGCCAGTTCACGAATCATAAGGCGCTCTGTTTCGATGATTACACTCACGGTAATGATATTATACAACAAAAATCCCGGTATGTTAATCCGAATTCTCACAATCGGCTATTCTTTTATCCGCAAACCGGTGCATGATCGGCAGTATTGGCGAACCGTGAAGCCTTTTCTGTAATTCTCGTGCCGTATATAGAGAATTATCGGTTCCCGAAAATAGTCGATGTCAGCGTTCATATTATCTCCTTTCTGTAAAGCTGACGGTATACGGTTTATCTTTATCGCACGTCGTTCTCCATGTCTACGTTTCGAATATGACTTTTATGGCTTTTCCCCGCTGTTATCGGTGTATAAACATCCTGGTCGAAATCTTTGTCATACAGATCACGATGTTGTTATTTTATGTCCTTGATGAAATCATTGACATACGTATCCTATTCGGAATCCTCGATTTCTATTTTCTTTTGATGGATCGTGTTGATTTGACGGATATCATTTTTTAACTAAAACCGCGGCGTGGAACCGAGAAACGAGAATGTCTCTTCGGCGTGAAGATGATGTTTTTAAGGGGGGTGCCGACGCTTTTCACGATCCGGTAGCGATCATGCAGGAGACCGTTTTTTATAAAGATACCGATAGACTCCTTAGCCATTGGTGTCCCGGTTTCTGTTTTTAGTTTGGTTCATCCGGAATATGATCTCCTACATATAAAAAGATTAAAATAAAGCACGAAATGCCATCGGTAAATCGTATATTTCATCTTTAGCATATATATATTATTACGGGAATTCAAGTTTGATGGTTATCAATGTATTTTCTACCTTATATATTCAATTACTTGGATAATTCTCGATGATTATAAGTTTGTATGACTTTTATTTTTTTATGAAAAAAATCAATGCCGTACGCACTTTTTGAGCGTTATATAATGTGTGAGAATAATTAACCAAGGAGTGGTGTATGATACAATCAGATCCGCATGAATTCCATTTTATTATTACGGATACAATGAAAGAAAAGTTGAGAAATCTCCATTTGTTCCGTACAAGAATATCGTTGTCCAGGGTCATTGTCGGAATTATATCTATTATTGATCCTTTGATTGTAAAGGAGCATCAATGGGGAAAACAAAGAATGAGTCGATATCGACCGGTATCACTTGATCGCGATGAAATCAGGGAACATGTACATGTGTATTTTCCTGAAGATGTGTATCGTAAGATAAAGCTGCTGCATGCGGACTTAAATTGTTATAGTATCGCGCAGCTTTTGAGGGGGTTGTTGGAGTTGTTTTTTGCGATGGTTGAGAAATACGGAAATAAAGTGATTGAAGAATTTGAGAAAAGATTTAAGCAATGGAGTAGTGAGGAGAATAGCTTACGGCAGTCCCTTCAGAGGAATTTACGACAATTGTCTATGATAATTCAACATCTACCAGGTCGAAATGGATCAATTTCCATGTATACGAGTCATTATTTACCTTTTTGGATACTTCGTCTCTGAAAAACACATATACCACCCTTACCACGCTTCCCATATCTACATCCCGGCCGGGACAAACAGAATAATTTTCCATGATACGTCGATTTTAATTATGGATACCGCCATATCTCTAGTCATGCGGAAAGGCTTTCTCACTGAGGTCATACATCCTGAATTTCCCCGCCGTATCTTTTCTTAACGTTCCCACGACCGTATAATACCAGCAATCGTTTCTGATCATAAAGACGATCCGGTCACCCTTGATTTTAAAGAAGATTTTATAGATGATCGTGATATCTCTTTCCGCCCCGTAATCGCCGGGCCAGTCGTACCTGCCGGCCGTGTAATAAATCCTCTTCTCCGTCTCATCCAGCCGGACGATCTCCCGTTCCTTTCCCATGCAAAACCAGATATCGAGGGTCTTCCCGTACCACTGGCCTTTTGTGAGGCTGCTTTCGTACCATTCCTCGCGGATGACGAAGAAATCGTTCATCACCTCAAGATCACGGACCGCTTCATCGTTGAGGATGCCTTCGACCGCCTTGAAATACGGGAGGATGTCTTTTGTCAGAAGCGATTCGGTACAATCGGCATGGACATACGCCGATGCGATAAGAAAACCGATAAGCAAAAAACCTTTATTCATATCGTTACTCCTTTATATATATGGTATTTTCCGTACCGGCAAGTCGTCATTTGTTTTGGACAGGTTATTTTTTCATACCATATCGGCCCTGAAAAAAATGATAGGCTGTTGTGTGCGTCAAAGTCAAGCCGGTTTTGTTTTTTGACCCACGAGTGCTATATTATTTTGTAGAAAAGAAGAAAGTACATTAAAACAGGAGGAAGGAATGAAACATATAGCCCTGGTACTGCTTCTGCTTTGCCTGTTCGTTTCGTGCGGTTTTGACGATGAGTGCGTGTGTGGAACCGTGATCGAATATCCCTTTGATATTCCCCTGCAGGCCGTCAAAGTGTCATTGAATGTTTATAACGATCCCGATAAATATTTTGGAATTTCGTATGTCACCTATACCGGGCTCGATGGAACGTATTACTTTGAGGTACCCGGTTTGGGGAACAAATATTATGATGTTACCCACGAGCGCTACGGCTACCATTATTATGACGGCGGCTTTGCCGGTTCTTACGATACGTGGGGATGCGCCACGATTGTCATGGAAATAGACTGATATGTCGCCGAATCAATAAGCGGCAGGAATAATTTACCTGTTTTTTTTTGCGAATATTACCATGCTGTTATAGAATAGCAGATAAATTATGCGAACATGCAATAATGATACTCTATGCGGCGTTCGGGCGGCTTGAAAAAATGAAACGGGAACAGGGTTGACGGTATTTCAAGTGTATGACGGATTCCGTTTCAGCCCTTCCCGGCCCGCATATATTATACTGCTTCAACGGTCATACCGGTGACGCTTCGATCGTAATATCGAGTATCGCCTCATTATTGTCCTCATTGAGTTCGTTTATCGCGTTGTCGGGATCGACCGTGACCACGATTCTGTTATGTGCCGTATCGATACCCAGGTGGGGTGTCCATGACCAGAAGAGCGGCCCGCTTGTGGTCCTGGCGGCAAGAGAGGGGAGCGACTGTGTATAGGTATATGTGGGGACGGAGGAGCCCGGACTGTAGATTTCCCACCGTACCGTGCACGGTTCAGGTAAATCGAAGTCGGATTCATTACGGATACTAACCATCATTTCAATAGGTGTCTCATAAACAAAGAGGTAGGTCGATGAGATGGCTTCGAGGTTTACCGGCGTGAGGTCGACCGCCGGCAATTCGAGAATTCGTACCTCATAGAGGGGAAGGCTGTATTCGTAGCGCCCGTCGATCGCGATCCCGAGCCAGCTCAAGGCGTCGGCGATGGGGGTAATGTTGACGCCCACCGCGATTTCCACGCCCGCATCGAGGGTAAGCCACGGGATCGGGGGGGGGTCGGTGTTGAGTAATACGTCGAGGGCGAGGTACCCCCTCGCGCACACATACGGCCCCACGATTCCGTACAGCATGATATCGAGGTAAGGTCCCGCATATGCCTTTACGGAACAGCTGAAATCGGCCCGAGGCATGATCGGAGTAAACCCCGAATTATTGTTTTGTTCGGTCGACCACCGTCCCTCAGACGAGGTGTAGACGACGGAACTGTCGAAATGGCTGTACTGGACCACACCCGCCGTGACGCTTGCCGAAATTTCACCGTCTAAGCCCACCATGATTGTCAATGTCGGAATAATGACGATGGGAACGTACCCCGCCATGATGACGATCGCATTAAAGGTCTGGGTGTAGACCGGTATCTCAATATCGATAGCAGCCTCATATTCAGCCGATATCTCGAGTCTCGCCTCCTCATCGAAATCCACGCGGAAACCGATTCTGTCAATATGAAACCAGCTTATATCGCAGATAAACCGGGCGGAAATACCGACGGATATATTTCCGTTCGCCCTTATTTTAGCCCCGCCGTATTCTGCAAGAACGACATCGAGAAAGTCGTAAGAAAAGCTGACACCGGCCCGCGAACCCGGAATGCCGCTTCCGCGCGAACAGGTCACCCCCTTGACGAGGGGTACCGATTGGCTTACGGTGGATTCATCGATTTGTATCGGCGTATCGACGTGTAATTCCTCGAATGCCTCGTTCAGTGCCGCCGGCCTGGTCCGGACAATTGTCGTATCGCCATTGTCTTCTATCGATTCGATTTTCTGGAGCAGTCCGTATGGTGTTTTATCGGTGATACCGCAGCCGAGGACATTCCCGACTGAAAGGTTTTGTGCAAGAGGCGAAGAGGACGGGATCGTGATCGAGCACCCTTGTGAAACCTCCCCCCCTGTCGGTATTATCGATTCTATTGCCTCTTCTATATCGTTATCCTCGACGATAACCGTTTCATCGGACACGACGATTTCCGGTGTCGGTGAAGGTGAAGGACATCCTGTGAGAATAACAACAATGACACAGAATGCGTATAAAATTCTCTTTTTCATTTTTCCCTCCTTATATAATGCCAACCCATGAATAAACCGGTTTTTTGATCAGTATGGGAGATAGTGATATGATTGGCTTTAGCATATCACAATACCGTAAAAATGTCAACTTTTTCAGCAGAGAAGAACGGAACAGGCAATCATATTAAATTGGTATGATCGTCA
The DNA here is from genome assembly GCA_016930085.1 of Spirochaetales bacterium. Taxonomy (NCBI): domain Bacteria; kingdom Pseudomonadati; phylum Spirochaetota; class Spirochaetia; order Spirochaetales; species Spirochaetales bacterium. The sequence continues at coordinate 20,848 of JAFGHO010000125.1, read as the reverse complement.
CCTTGATTTCGTTTCCTTCGATATCGACCACGGCGTAATGAAAGAAGTTGTCGCGGGAAGAACCGTATTCTTTCAGCGACCCCCCGGACGATCCGACGATCGTGTACCGGATGCCGTCATACTCGGCGGCGTGATAGATATGAAGGTGACCGTTAAAAACCGCATCGACGCCGTATTCCCTGCATATGTCATGCAGCATGTCCTTCTTTTCAAAACGCAGGGTGGTATACCAGAAGGGTTTGTGGTAAAAGACGATGGTAAGCGGCGCGGTTTTGTTTTTCGCCAGATCCTCTTTCAACCATGTGATCGTGGTTTCCGGAAGGGTTTCGCCGCTTTCCCACCTGCTTGTATCCAGGACCGTGAAATGGACATGGCGATGAGTGAAACTGTAGTTCGGATTTCTTCCGGTTTTTTGGTACCAGATGGTTTCCGAAAGCGGGCTCCAGATGTCATGATTGCCCGGGACGAGAAAAACGGGGACGGGAACGGGTTCGATAATGGATAGATAGCCGTCCCACTGTTTATGAATCGAATCGGTCCGGGATACCCCGCCGTCGATTTGATCCCCGACCGTTATATAGAAATCGGCATTATGGGCGAGAGAATTTTCCACGATACACTCATAGATGGGGTCGATGCGGCCTCCGGTCCTGTCCCCCAGTATGACAAACCGGAAATGATCCGGGGCCTCTCCAAAGAGGCATGAACACAAAAAAAAGAAGAAAAGAGAAAGAATGATGAATGATTTTTTCAATGCCGTGTTCCTGCGTACATGGGTCGTGTTATGAGAATAGGAAAATGACTGAAAACTGTCAATAAAGAAAAAGAGTGATTCCGCGTACGGAATGACTTTTTTTCCGGCATATGATGAAAATATGGAAAATCGGAAATAAAATCGTTATATTTAGTTATGGAATGAGAAACGGAAAGCTTATTTATACGGCCGTGTTTATGCTCCTTTTCCTGTTGCTTGATCCGGCAGGCATATCCGCGGAGATAATCGTGCTTAAAGGCGGCATCAGGATCGAGGCTGCGGTCGTCATGAAGAACGACAATTATGTTGTCGTCGATATCGGGTTCGATATTCTCAAGATCCCGCGGGACTATATTTTCGATATCAGGAAAAACGACGGTAACATCAGCCGGGATGAAGAAAACTCACATATCTATCACACCGGCATATCGGAAACGCTTACCACCGTCGAAGCGGTGAACCGGTTTTCCCCTTCTGTGCTGATGATAAAAACGCCGGGACAGCTGGGCTCCGGGTTTTTCATCAACAAAGAGGGCTATTTGATCACCAATTTCCATGTTATTCAAAATGAGCGGCACATTTCAGTGGTTCAATACATACGTAAAAAGCGGGAAATGAATCAGCAGACATATAATGATGTAAGGATTATCTCACTCGATCCTTTTCACGACCTCGCCGTTCTTAAAATAGAGGAAACGTTAAAGGCGGATATCGTTCCCGTCTTTTTCTTTGCCGAAGACAAGCCTGTCGTCGGAGAAAAGGTATTCGTCATCGGGAACCCGCTTGGTCTGGAAAGAACCGTTACCGAGGGTGTCGTCAGTCACTCGGGCAGGAATTTCGGCGGGAAATTGTTCATACAAATCGACGCGCCCGTCAATCCGGGAAACTCGGGCGGCCCCCTCTTCAATATGAAAGGCCAGGTCGTCGGTGTTGTCTGTATGGGGGTTTACGGTATGGAAGGACTGAACTTCGCCATTCCGGCCCGCGACTGCATGTTTCTCCTCGATAACCTCGATGCCTATGCCTATAATGAAAGCAATTCCGAAACCGGTGTCTATTACCCGCCCGCACCGCGAAAGCCCGGAAACAAATAATTTTTGAGGAGATGAATATGAAACGATCCATGACCCTCAAACACGTTATGGCTGTTCTTTTTGTCGTTATTGTTATGCTTTCGAATTGTAAAAGTATACCTGATAATAGTCCGGCCGTGAAGACGAACATTCGCCTTCAGGGAAGGGATTCCTATTACCGTCACGAACTCCTGCCTGAAGATGTTACCATGGTGGTTTCCGTCATTGATATGGGACTGCTGCTTGAAGCATTGGCGGATTCACCTTTGGGAAGACTGTACAACGGGGATGAGTTTCAGCGGTTTCTCGACGATACGCAGCTTCTTTCATATGTCACGAAAAGCTTTTACCGGACATATATCGGCGACGGGAGTCGCATCGGGGAAACAGGCAAGATGCTCCTTCAACAATTTCTCCTTTTCAAAGGGGAAGTCCTTATCGGTGTCGCTTCCGGCGAAGGAATGACCGCAACGGAAAAGAATTTTATCCTGCTCCGGATGACGCCGGAAGATTTTCAAACGTATATCAGTCTGGAAGAAGCGTTGATTCGCAATAAGCAGAATGACGAACGGTTCACTCACTATCTGTATGAAGGGACGGAGGTGTATTACCGGGAAAAAGACGGGGAACCGGTACCGAATGCCATATACTACGCGCATTGCGGAAATACAATGTTCGAATCGAATGACCGTTTCTGGGTCGAAGCCGTCATCTCCTCGATCTCTTTCGCCCGCGCGATAGAACCGGAGGGGATTCCCTGTATGGATATTACCATCACACGGGCAACCTTTGAAAATGTGTACCGTTCATTGGATCGGATGCAGCAGATACCCTCAGAATCACAGGAAAATGACGTCAATAAAGCGAATGTAGAATCCTTATTCGCTTTTTTGGGGTTCGATTCGATTGAGGAGATATCCTTCAGGCTGATACCGGAGACGAACGCGATTATAGTGGAAGGGAATCTGATTGGAGCTCCCGAAGACGGAAGGGGGATTTTCAGTCTTTTCAATGGCGAGCTTGTCAAGGATGAACGCCGTCTCTCGTTCGTTCCGTCGGCCGCATACTCCTACCAGGAGATGCTATTGAATGCGGATGATTTCTGGTACGAGTTGCTGCTGTTCTTCGAATCGTTCGGGAATGAAGAGTATATGCAATTAACTTCGGGGTTGACGATGGCCGAGACCATGCTCGGCGTCGAGATTTATGCCGATTTAATCGAGCCGCTCGGGATGACGGTCTCTTCGTACGGTATTGAAGAGGACGGAATTCAGAAATCCGTTTTAGCCTGGGAACTCGACGATCCGCAGACAATGAGCCGCACGGTCGATACGATATTTTCCGAACAATCCTTGCTGCGAAAAACCATGAAGGATACGATACGGATTGAAGATTTTATCGGACATACCCTCTACATCCTGGATTTCACTCAGAATGACGAGGAGAAGACGGCGGCCGGACAGAAACAGATATTCGCTCTCGGCATCATCGACGGCAATATATATTTCGGGGACATTGATTGCATTAAAAATACCATTCAGGTGAAGAACGCGGGAACATATATGGCCACAACGGCCGATATTTCATATTATGATACCGATTTGTATTTGAAAATGCTTTCGGAAACACCGGGAAACAATCTTATCTCCTACGGGGTTATCGATTGCAATATTTACATCAAATCCGTTATCGACGCCCTGATTTCGTATATTGAGAGTCAAAAACAGATGTCGGATATGTACCGTAAACTTATGGAAAACATGGAAGATGTCGATGAAGAATACCGTGAATTTCTTGTGAACGAGGCTGAAAGAAATGACTTTTATTTCGACAAGGATCAATTACCTGCGACCGATTATTTTTCACGGTTCCTAAACCGGCTGGTGTTTTCCATCACGCGGGAACACGACACGTATAAACTTTTGATAACGATGTATGACGAAACGATGTAATGGACGATCAAAAAGCGGCGTGAAAAATACGGGAGGTAGACACATGGACCAGCGAAACCGGGTATGTAAAAACACGGTGTTTTTCTTTTTTCTCCTAATTTTTTACACGGTAACATCCGGCTACGCCTCGGACGTGGTCCGGGATTTCGGTTTTTCCTGCAGGGAAGTCTATACGTTTCATGCGAACACGGACCAGCTTACTATCGTTGATATGAACGGGGATGGTGTCGATGATATCGTCTTTGCCGATAACGGTATATCGAGGATCGAATTGTTGATACGAAAAAAGGGTGTTGCGGTCTCGGAGGTTCAGAAAACCGTCGAAGAAAGTTTTATCAACAGGGGTTTTGTCGTGGACCAGATTGTAAAGAAGATGGTCTGCACCGATCTCGATAACGATAACCTGATCGATATTATCAACATCGGGAAGCCGTTCGGATTGTTGATTCTCTATCAGGATAAAGACGGAAGCTTCGGGCCCCCGGTCAAGCCATATCTCGGCCGTGATATCGATTTTATCGGATGTGAAGTGAGGGACCTGAATAACGATTCGAAACCGGAAATCATACTCGCCAGGAGGAACAATATCGAAATTCTCTGGAATGAAGAAAAGGATTCCTTTAAAAAGAGGATATTGATTCCTTTTTCGGACAGTACATGTACCTTTATGCGGACCGGTGAGTTCACCGGCGATGCGTATGCAGATCTTCTTCTTTCGTTCAGCAATACCGAATTGCCCGTGAAAATCCGGCCCGGAACCAAAAACGGAACATTCGGATGGGAAATACCCCTCGATATAGGCAGCGCATATTATATCGATGCAATCGATTCGGATAAGGGAGGGCATCACGATATCGGTATTATTTTAAAAAACAACAGGGTATTCAGGCTTTATCGGCTTTCGGATGTACCGGCTGCCGATTTCTTCGACCGGGAGGAATTACTACCGGAGACCCTTCCGTTCCATGGCCGTCTGGCCGGTGAAAACTCATGGATGCTTGCCGATATCAATGAAGATTCAAAAAAAGATATGATTGTGTCGATCCCGGAATACAGCCAGCTTCACATTTATTATGGGATGGAAAAGGGATTCAAGGAGGAACCGTTTATCGTCGATTCGCTTTCCGGGGTGGAAAAGCTGCTGCTTGACGAAGACGGCAATATCGTCTGTTATTCGGGATCGGAAGATAAACTGGCCTGTCATTTTAAAAGGAAAATAATCGGGTTCCCGCAGATACTGGAATTACCGGACACCCCCACCGCAGTTACTTCATACGGGGAAAGCGTTTATTGTCTTTTTAAGGGAAAACGAACACGAGAGTTTACCCTTTCCGAACTCAGCTGGCGAACGGACGGGAGTATCAGGACGAGAACGGACTCGACGGTCACCCTTTCCGGAACCCCGTCGGATATGCTTTTTTATAAAGTCGATGCGGGAACGACCGGTATCGTTTTCTTTATTCCCTACAATTCACCGGAGGTGTACCATTTTAACGGTGATACCCTGAAGCACATCGAATCCTCGGAACTCAAAAACCTTTCCAAAAAGACGACCCCCGCTCAAATCCTTCCCATGTATGAACAGTCCGTCTGCAAACTCATCATTTGCGAAGACCGTATCGCGCGGGAATATCGGTGGAATGGAAGCGGTTATACCATCACCTGCCAGTTCAATCCCTCAGTCGAAACTGCGCATCTTGTTTCCGTCTGCCGTTATCCCGGGAAAAACGGAAAGGACGGCTACCTGTTCTTCGACCGGAGTTCGCAAACCCTTTTCTGGTTCCCGGACGACTCGATGAACGGGAAACCCCTTATGCTGCACGTCAATGGCGATATCGACGATCTTTATGGCTTTACGGCGGCAAACGGGACATCCGGGAAAGGACTTCTTTTTGTCGACAGGAACGGCATGCACCTTCTCCATGACCGGGCAAAGAGCACAATTCCCGTCCTGAAGGCCGAATACGGCAGTCAGGCGGAAAATCCCTTTCTCTGGTTTTTTTCGTCACTCAGGGTCGGTAATATCGATAAGTCCGGCAGAAAAGAAAGAAAAATGATCGGACTTCTTGATAGGAAAAACAGGGCGCTTGAGATTGTGGAGAAGACAGGCGAAACGCTTGAAAAGCGGCTCGGTTTTGAAATATACCAGGTTTCCTCCATGATCGAATCCTCACTCGGGAGCGGCTTTGAACCTCACGGCTGCGCTTCCGGAGATATCGACGGCGACCGGATCGCGGATCTCGTTGTTCTGGTTCATGATAAACTGATCGTTTATTACGGAGAATAGAAAAAAAGGCAGCCTTTGACGGGCTGCCCTTATATTCTTGACAATCGAAATCTAACAGAGTTGACTGATCAATCCCACGTAATATTGTGCGATGCGGAGCGCATCGGTGATATTTATCTGGCCGTCACAGTTCGCGTCCGCGGCATCGGCGTTGAATCCCGACGGTTGAAGACCGACATAATACTGTGCCGTCAACAGGGCATCGGTAATATTGACGTTGCCGTCTCCATTGACGTCACCGACTTTGACATCGGAAATTGTCACATTGGCGCCCCTGCCGTTGGGATTACCGATGGGGACCGTATCGAGATTGGTGAAATCGATTATATCGAGCCCGAGATATGTCGTGCCGCGGTTCTGCTGGGCATAGAGGTTGACGGTGAGAACATGGAGGTCCGTACCAGGGCCTTTCCCGTTCGTATCGAATCCGCTCATTCTGATTATTCCGTTGTTTGACGAGTTGACTGCGGAGATGAAGCCGTCGGGGCCCGCTTCGACGCCTTCCGTCCCGATCGACGTGTTGGCGACGACGTAGGCGCTGTCATAGGAAAGATCGAAGCCGTATGCGCCGAGTCGTTGTGAACCGGTATTTGCGTGAATCTGAACATTGAAGATCGTCGAAGTGCGTACATTCTGGTTTTCCGGAACGATCCACACGTCCCCCTCGCCGGGCTGCGGTGGATTCGTGATCGGAGGATTGGTGGCGGGAGGATTCGTTGCCGGTGGATTCGTGTTCGGCGGATTTGTCACGGTGGGCGGGTTTGTCGGGTCGGGTGTCGACTGACTTCCGGTTTGAGCCGAAAAGGAGAAATTCGTCACCTGAAGGCCCGCGCCGCCGACCATGAGTTCAAAACCGGCCTCGAAGACGTGGAGGTACCAGTTCGGCTGAACATAACCGCGCGACATGGCGTCATTGATGAATGCCATGATATCGCCGCTTGCCGAACTTCTTCCCGTCTTGACATAGGTGAGAAAGTTCCACCCGATGTCCGAGTAATAGACGTCATGGCCGTCAAACGTCCCGATCTGGGAACCGGCCGGGTACATTCCGCTGTTATCGAGCCAGATCATGATTTCCGCTCCGCCGTCATATCCCATGCTCGAATCGGCAGACGGACTGATCCAGGCTTCCGCGGACACATTATAGGTGCCCGAAGGCCTGTTGCTGCTTACCTCATAGGTAAACTGGGCGCTGCTGATCGTGTTTATCTGAAGCGGCAGCCCGCTGTTTGCCGTACAGTCTCCCCAGTGACATCCTTTGTAAATCGAAGGATATGAGGCGACCGAACCCTGGTTGTGTTCGGAAACGGTGACGGTAAAGCCCGTACCATTTACATTGATGCATTGCCGGGCGTCCGAGCCCCAGCAATTGTTCTGTACCGTGTATTCACCCCCGTTCACCTGGACAGCATCGTATTTACCGCAAATTTCCTGCGCGAAAACGATCTGCCCCATCATCAGCATAACGAGAATTATGAATCCACCTGCTTTCATAATCATCTTTTTATTCATTTCTCATATTTCCTTTCTTGATATCTTTATTTAATCGACTATATAATGATTTTTGGGATGTATGTTTTTTTACCTCCTTTTTCTTTTGGTTGTTATAAATAAAAAAAGAGGTCCATTTCATCCACCCCTTTTTGAGAAGACACTTCACTGCCTGTTTTTGAAAACCTTAATTTCTCTTTGTTCCTTGGAGAGTCAGCTCATTATATCATAAACAATTATAAAATGCAAGGTTTTTTTCGGTACACGGTGACGATTATGGTTTCGTCCGGTCGTTCTTTATGAACGAAAATGACATTCGTTGTGAACGATTATGCCGTTTCATGGCTTCGAAATATATATCGCCCTTGACTTATGGGGGCCGCTGTACTATTTTTTTATATGTGCCTGAAAAATAACGTGAAAGGAAGAGTGCAGTCGTGAAACATGTGGCATTATTATCTTTTTTGTTTTTTTTTGCCGGTGTTTTTTCCCTGCCTGCCGACGGGTATCCGGTAAAATCGCCGGCAAAAAAAGTCGTTTCGGAAATCAGGACATACAACTGGAAGTCTTCACGGGGCTGGTTCGAAGGCGGGATTACGAAAATCGTCAACCAGTATTATGACGATGAAGGCCTGCTCGTTAAAATGGAGTTTTATGACAAGGACGGCGGCCTTCTCGAGAAAACGGTCTTTTCGTACGGCGATGAGACGATCAAAAAAGTGACGACAAACCACGACAATACGCCTGTCCGTATCTCGGTCGTGCGGTATGAGACCGATACGGTTACCGAAACCGTGCGTCGTACCGACGGGTCTCTCTTTTTTAAAACAGTCTCCCGGTTTTCACCTGAAGGCAGCATCACCGGACTAAAATATTATAATGAAGAAGAAACACTGCTTTTCAACAAGATATTCGTATACACGGAAGAGGGAGATCTGAAACATATCAGACTTTATAATCCGGACGGAACATTCGCCGTCGAAGTCTCGATCGAATACCATGATTTTGACGAAAATGGAAACTGGCTGTCGCGAAGCGAATATTACACCTACGCCGACGTGCGGAGAAGACCGAGGGATAAAGTGTCTCGTTCGATTGAATACTAAAGGGGGTGGATAATGAAAACCTTGCGATTATCATTACTGCCGGCGGCGGTCGTATCCGTTTTTTTATTCTCTCAGTGTGTTTCTTTTCTGCCGGCCGCAGACCGGCCGTTTGAAAAGGAAAAACTTCCTGCGGAAAAAGAAAAAAAAGAGGTCCCCCTCCTCAAATCAGAATCTTCGGGGTTCTCCGCCTTTTCCCCCCACGCGGTATCGGTGGTTGCAAGAACGCATGCCTCCTCCGATACCCCCGGAGGCAGGGTGCTGAACTCGGCCGTGGAGATGGTGGACGGCAAAGACCTTGTCCTCGGAAGCTGCTGGGGGTATGTTAACAGCGTGTACGAAAAAGCCGGACTTTCGAAAGAAAAGAGGGGAGAAATCTACAAGGAGAAATCATCCGGCCCTTATGCGGATCCTTCAATAATCACACCCGGTGACTGGGTGATGTATTGCAACCTGCCGTACGGCGGACACGGTCACAGCGCCATTTTCGTCGAATGGATCGATGTGGAACGGAGAAGCGCGATAACGATCGAATACGTGGGCAACAATAGAAAAATTCCGGGCCGCTACCGGGAAGCGGATATTACCAATACCTATTGTATAATCAGGGGAACGGAATAAAAGGCATCGATACCGTTCCCGGCCGCCGCGCGAATTGCCGTTTTCTATCGGTTGACACAGGATGTATCGTAATAACAACACGCGACAAAACGAATGCAGATATCAATGGAGTACCGGAAGCAATCTTCCTGTACTCCACGGAAATGAATATCATCAGTAGGTGACGTCGATATCGTTCGACGCCAATGATTCCAATATGGATATCGCGGATGATGTGAGCGGATTATTGACGATTGAGATGGCAGTGAGAGAAGAAAGACCCCCGAGGGCGTCGACATAGCCGATATCATTGTCGTCGAGATAAAGGAACTTCAATGAGGAAAGAGGGGCCAGCGGATCGATATCGGAGATCAGGTTGTCCGAAAGGTCGAGTTCTTCCAGGGATGTCAGTGTCGAGATAACATCGATATTCGATATCCGGTTTCCGCTGAGATCGAGGTAGTAGAGGGAGACGAAAGCCGGGAGTGAATAGATATTGACGATCTGATTATTACTCAAAGACAACCGGTTCAGGGAAGTGAGTCCCTGCGCGAGCGGATCGATCACGGATATCTGGTTGTTATCCAGGATGAGTTCCTGCAGCATCGCGTGTTCGGACAGTGAATCGAGTGAACTTATCCGATTATCAGAAAGGTCGAGTTTTACCAGGGAATCGAGTGCTTCGAGCGCTCCGATGTCCGATATCTGGTTCCCGGCGAGATTGAGTTTGAGCTCCGCGACCGGCGCGAGCGTCGACAGCACATCGATACTTTCAATTTGATTGCCGCTGAGGTCGAGATCGAGGACTTCCAGCCCGGAAAGTGCGGCGAGTGAATAAATATTACTGATCCGGTTGTTCTTGAGATACAGATAGCGGAGAGACGGAAGTCCGGCCGCGATCGGATCGATATTTGATATGAGGTTTTCGTTGAGAGAAATAAACAACAGCTGTGTATGGTCGGACAATGCCGCCAGATTGCTTATCTGATTATTGTTCAGAGAAAGATACAGCAGATTGGAAAGACCGGTGACGGGACCGATATCGATTATCCGATTGTTGTCGATGTACAGATATTCGAGCGCGGTGAGACCCGATACGGCATCGATATATTGCAGATTGTTGCCGGTAAGAAAGAGATTGGTCAGTGCCGTCAGGCCGGCAAGCGGCCCGATGTCGCCGATCAGGTTTTCATTCAGATAGAGGATGACGAGATTTGTCAATCCGGCGAGTGCGGAGATATCATCTATGCGGTTTCCGTAAAGATAGAGTTCGGCCAGCAGAGAAAGGTCCGCAATCGGTTCGATATCGGTGATGTCGTTATGTGAAAGGTCGAGCCGCGTCAATGACGAAAAATTTTCGAGTCCCGAAATATCCGAGATGGAAAAGTTCGACAAATTCAACTGACTGATCCCCTCGACATCTTCCTGCGTGATATCTCCCGCCGGGATACCGATCCTTTCACGGATCGCCGTCTCCAGATTGCCGTCCTCAAATATAATGACCGAGCCGCCGGACCCGCCTGGGGGAGTCGTCGGCACCGGTGTCGTACCGCCAGTACACCCTTCGAATTCGGTAATAAGGCCGACATAGTATTGTGCGACGAGCAGTGAATCCACGATATCGATGTTTCCATTGCAGTTCGTGTCGGCGACATCGGGATTAAAGTTGGCCGGATCGAGACCGACGTAATACTGGGCAACAAGAAGGGCATCGACGATATCGATATTCCCATTGCCGTTCACATCTCCCAATGTTTGGGAGAAGAGGGCCGCGGGGGCGAGAAAAAGAATGCACGTAATGAGTAAGCGGTGAGAAAAAAGTCGTTTCATTTTTTTACTCCCTTTAACATGGACCTTCGTTTGTCTTTATCACTGTTATTTAATGGTGTTTGTTATTTATACCACGAATAAAGCGGTCGTGTAAAGGAAAATTTGTACGAGAGTGTCTTATCCGGCTGTATTGCATATAAAGGCGCGTCTGTAATATGATATGAGGAAACGACCGGCCGGCACGCCGGCCGGTTCTTTACAAAAGCCCGCCGCCGTAATATAGTTGACAGTGTGGCGTGTACGGGTACTTGTCGAAAAAACACGAATTCTGCTAAAAAAAGAAAACGGTCGCTGTCAATCCCGGTACGGAAAGAATACAACGCGTGAAACGTATGTATAGGGTTATCATTTTCTTTCTCCTGATAATTCCACTCACTCTGCTCGCACCGGTCGTTCTGCACTTTTTTGACAGGCCGTGGTATGTCTTTCCTTCGATACTGGCGTCGGATAAACGGTATATCGAGATAACGAAATCCCCAAGCGAGGCCGGCGGGCCTTTGATTGAGGAGTTCGCATACGATTCGGAAAAGCTGCTTGCAGCATTTGCGCCCGGGACAAACGAACGGCTCGGAGAGTCGACCGGGATTGCCTTCCGGTTTGACGTGAAACATCCCTTTGTCGATATTTCAGGATACGACTATGTTCGTCTGAAAATCGGAAAAGCGACCCATCGACAACGCCTGCGGCTTGTCATCCGGACAGCCGAAACTGATTTTTCCGAAGCAGATCAAAAAAACAAGGAAACAATCGGGAATTATGCCGCGACAGTCGATATAACGCCGTTACAGCCGGTTTACACAATACGAATGGCGGCATTTTCCGCAGAAGAACCAAACGATGCCGGCACCAGTCTTTCTGAACATTCCACAGGCGTGGCGATATTCAACAAAGTTTCCGCGTTTCGGATATTTTTTAAAAGCGGCAGCGGTGAATCGGAGGATGGTGAAATAAAATCGTTTATATTCGAAGAAATCGCTTTCTGCAGGGAAATGGGCGTCTATGGATATATGGTGACGGGCGGTCTCGTTATTTATTATGCCGCATTGTTAATTACCGGTTTATATGTAAAACGAAAATCAAATGATCCCCTTGTTCGTCATAAAAATCCGCGGTTCAAGATGGACCGGGATGTCGAAGCGGAACGTATCGGCACGTATATCGAAGAGTATTATTGTTGTCCCGATATTTCTACGACGAAAATGCAGAGAGTCCTGGGAATACCTTCGTTTCGTATTTACAATCTTATAAAAGAAAAATATCATCAATCGTTCAAGCAATTGATCAATACAATACGCATCGAAGAGGCAAAACGGCTGCTTGAAAAATCCGATCTCAGAATTATCGATATCAGCTGCAAGGTCGGCTACAGGGATACCTCCTATTTCAATAAAATCTTCAAGCAGAGTACGGGAATATCTCCGACGGAATACAGGGAACGGCATGGTGAATGATATATCGCATTTGAATTTAAGGCAGCATGAGTTCCTGTGCGATGAGGTTGCATGAACTCGTGCGGTTTGAGGCGCCGGCTTCCCCGCGGGAGGTGTCGTTTCAGTCCATACTTATCGGGCCGGGAAGGAGAACACATCGCATGAAACCGTATATGACGGTATTCCTCTTCCTCTTCGTTTGCCTTTCGTTTCCAGCCTCCGCGAACGAGGTACTCGAATACAGGATGACAAAGAAAGGGGAGACGGAATACTGGGAATATCGCATCGAACAAACAACCGGAGGGTTTACGATAACGTCATCGGCCAATTCCTGGTATGTGAACCGTGATTTTGAACAACTCAGATGGGAACACCGGGGGAAAAAAACCGATATTGCCGCCGAACGAACGGGTAACGGAATCTCTCTGAATGGGACGTTCAAAGGGAAAAAGACGGCAAAGAAATACACGGTTAACGATTATCCGTGGTACCAGTGTATTCATTTTAGTCTGGAAGCGTTTGTGCGGTCGGAAAAGGCCGAAGACCGGTTCTGGACGATCAATTCGAACGATCTTTCGATCTATGAGTTTGAGGCAAAACGGATGGATGTCGAGACGATCGAGATCAATGGCGTCCCTGCGGAGACGATTCACGTCAGGATACGGCCTTCCGGATTTGCCGGTAATTTCTGGCACGGAGATTACTGGTACAGGAAATCCGACTTCCGGTACGTCCGCTTCAAGGCGGTCCAGGGGCCGCCCGGTTCGCCGGTCGCGGTTGTCGAACTCGTATCGGAGGGAAAAAATGTCGAATCGGAAGCCGATTGAGATTCTGTCGGTCTTCGCTGTTATTGTGTAATTATACGGAACAGTCCTTATGTGTCGCGTAATGGCTGCCGGTTCTCACCGCCTGTCCGTTTTTTACATCGGTATAATCAAGGGAAAACGATCGTCCCCGGGGTTATGGTCGTTCCTTCGGAAAGAACGAGCGCCCGTTCAAGGACGTTTTTCAATTCACGGACGTTACCCGGCCATGAGTGGTTCGTAAGTTTGTCCATGGCGGAATCGGAAATCACGGCTTCTCCGGATGAAAGAATACCCGTAAAATGAGATGCCAGTACCGGAATATCCTCTTTCCGGTCCCTGAGCGGCGGGATTGTCACCGTCAGGACATGAAGCCGGTAAAATAGATCCTCCCTGAATGTTTTTTCCGCGATCGCCTGTTTGAGGTCCCTGTTGGTTGCCGCGACAATCCTTATATCGAGCTTGATGGTCTCCCTGCCGCCGATACGCATGATCTCCTTGTTCTCTATTGCGCGAAGCAGTTTCGTCTGGATAAAGGGGGACATCTCCCCGATTTCATCAAGGAGAATGGTACCCCCCTCAGCCTGCTGGAAAAGACCGATTTTCTTTACCGCGTCGGTAAACGCCCCTTTTTCCGAACCGAACAACTCGGACTCGACGAGGGAATCCGGCAGTGCCGAGCAGTTGACCTTCACATACGGACCGGTACGGCGGTATGAAAGCCGGTGCAGCTGTTCCGCGACCAGTTCCTTCCCCGTACCGCTTTCACCGCACACCAGGACCGCCGAATCGGTTTGTGCGTATTTTTCGACAGCCGTCCTGATGCTTTGTATCGCGGGACTTACCCCGATGATCCGGTTTTTATAGACCGATGACGGGGCTTCCCTGCAATAAAACCTGTGGCGGATCGCCCGCGCGAGAACGTCTTTGAGTTCATCGAGTTCGTAGGGTTTGTTGATATAATCGAATGCACCCGTTTTTATTGCTTTAACGGCCGTTTTTATGTCTTCGGATACGGTCAGCATGACGACGGGCGGATGGGTGATCGTCGAGCATATCGCAGCGAGGACCGAGATACCGTCGGTATCGGGCAGATTGACGTCGAGAAGCACCACATCCGGCTGCGCGATTAATGCTTTTTCAATACCCTCTTCCCCGGTATACGCGGAAATGATCGTGTATTCGTCCGAAAGCACCATGCCGAGGGTTTCATGAAGGCGGGGATCGTCGTCGATGAGAAGCAGTCTGATCATAGTCTTTTGTTACCGTCCATAACAGGAGAACATAATAGGACATAAAAGCGATGCCTGCAAGAGAATTCTTGCGGCTTCCCCGCGAAGAAAAACAGATACATCTTGTCGATTTTAAAAAGACATGCTATGATTGCCAGTCACTATGTTCGATATCGGTGTTATTCTCAAACTATTCGACAAGGGATTTGTCATCAGACTCCTCCTCCTTTCACTCCTCTATACGCTGCTTCCCCTGTCGGAGATCTTTTTGATTATATACATGAGTGATTTTTTCGGTCAGTATCTCCTCCTTGCCCTTGCCGCGTCCACCGGCCTTTTCGGGGTGCTGATCGCCCTGGTACAGGTCAATACGATCCTCACGTCGCTGAAGGAAAAAATCAGGAAAGGGGAATACCCGGCACAGGAGTTCATCAACCTTGCGGGGATTCTTACCGGCGGCATTCTCCTTATCACCCCCGGTTTTATCACCGATTTTATCGGCCTCCTCATGTTTTTCCCGCCCGTCCGCAACCATATCGGACGCTTCATCACGAAAAAACTCGACAAACAACTCAAGGAAATCCATGAATACCTGAAACTTTATGAGTTATAGTCCTTATTTCTTTTTAGTCTTGATAATCGTGAAATCCGGCTTTTTCTTTTTTTTGAATGAATACAACCGTTTATCGGCTTCTTTCAGCATCTGCGAAAATGCAATATATTTGTTCTTGTCAAAGATGGAATATCCGAAAGTGATCGAGAGGTTGTACGGTTTTTTTGAGGCTTTATTAAACGCTTCGATATTCTTTTGTATCTTTTCGATGATGATACCCACATCATTTTCATCGGAGATATTGTCGATAATCACGACAAACTCATCCCCGCCCAGTCTGCCTTCTATGTCGGCGGATTTTAATGTATTCCGCAGAATATCGGAGATGGTTTTTATTGCGAAATCCCCTTCGGTATGACCGAAGCTGTCATTGATGACTTTAAGATCGTCCAGATCGCCGTATAAAATGGCAAAGCGTTCGTTGGATTTAGTATTGTTGAACCGCTCTTCTCCAATTAAAAGAAGGCCGCGTCTGTTGTAGAGGCCCGTCAACTCATCCCTTACCGACAGATTATGCAGTTCCTTGTTCAGTGCCTTTAGTTCCACCAGCGCATCCCTCAACTGGTCCTCGGCCTGTCTTCTCATGTCAAGTTGATAAATATTATAGAGGGTTGAAGAAATCTGTTCGGTCAGGGACTCGTATATAAAGTTTTCCACATTACTCATTTCATACACAACATAGCCGAAATGTACGATTTCCGAACATAATGGGAAAACAAGCAGGGTCTTTTTCTCACGCGCGGAAAATATTTCATGCGGAAGCAGTTCATTCGTTTTTATAAAACCTTTTTCGACATGATCTTCCTTGACCTGTTCGTATTTTACAAATAACTGGGCTTTTTTTGGAATTTTGAAGTCAGGCTGCCGGTAATTCTCGAAAAATTTTTCATACAAAAAGATATATACTGTTTTTATACCCAGAATCTTCAAATTATTGTAAACGGCATTTCTCAATTCCGAATATCTGGAAGCCGTTCGAATGCTCCTTAAAATCAGACTCAGTTCCCAGATATTCCTGTCGATGACGAAATTTTTATACGATTCGGCGCGTTGCGTGAATTTCAACAACATCATGTCGATTTTATAAAATATTTCATCGATCCTGGACGACACACCGGAATCGGCATCGATATTTCTGTAAATGAAATTCTTCATAATCTCCAGAGACTGTTTCCAGTTGTAGACATTCTGGGACCCGATAATGATATTGTGGATAAATACATCATTAATATATTTGACGAGTATATCCGCGTTACTTTCCGAAGAAATATCCTTGACGAACATATCGAAAAAGCTGTTCAAAAGATCGTCATAATCGATATTTATTTCTTCGCCGGACATCAAGACGCTTTTCATATAAGGAACTATACGATTTTTTTCCTTTAAAAAACATTCGATTGTTTCCTTGTTTTTGTTTATGCGTATATTGTTATTAATATTTATTTTGGAGGAAAACAAAAGACATCCGCATGATTCCCGTATGACAAGTTCCGCTCTCTCCACCGCATTGCCGGAGATGATTTCATTATTTATTTTTTTCAGGAGTAATTCTCCCGCTTTTTCACCCATCTCGAACAAAGGCTGCCTTACCGTCGTGAACGGCGGCACCAGATATTTCATGTCATCGATATCGTCAAACCCCGTTACAATAACGTCCTTCGGTACCTTGATATTGTTGTTTTGCAGGGTCGTATACGCCCCGATCGCCATTTCGTCATTCGCGGCGATAATTGCGTCGAATTTGATGTTTTTGTCGATAACGTTTTGTACGATTTTTTCCGCCGATCTGCTGGTGAAATTTCCGAACCCCAACAGATCGGGATTCATTTTCATATTGTTTTCTTTGAGAACTTTCTTTAACACATTGAGCCGTATTACCGCGTCGGGATGGCTTTCCTGCCCCGAGATGAACAAAATATTTTTGGCCGAGTGGTGGATGATGATATGTTCGCACAGGCTGCGCATGCCCGCCTTCTGATCGATCATGACATTAAGCAGACCGTTAATCGGCAAACCGAGACTGACGACAGGCAAATTCTTGAATTTTCTGATAAACTGAACGACACCCTGCCTGTTTTTACCGAATAAAAACAATAACGAAGGGATCACAAGCCCGTCGACGATCTTGTTGTTGACATATTCGTAAATGATATTGCTTTGATTGTCATATTTGTAAAACGGTTTTAGTAATTTTCCATTGAATATAACGAGGTCGATATTGTTCTTTGTGCAAAAACTGTTCAACCCCATCCAGATTTCGGATTGGAATCTGCCTTCGATAAGGTTCATGAATATTCCGAATGTCAATTTGTTCCTGATCATATTTACTTATATATGCAATATATACTATTAATATTAATATAAAATGACGGGGAATTCAAAATATTTTGCTTATTTTCTTACCAGGCAACCGGAAAACGCATATAGCCTGAGGTGTCGCCTCTCATCGCCGCCCCCGCATTCATCAGCAGGACCCGCCCGATATATCGCGCCCGCATCGTTATTCCGGGCACAGCTTCGCCGCAGCGGTCATGTCGTGCACCCCGCTGTCCGTTTTGGCGGACTCCGATATCCGTTCGAGGACCGCCTTTTCATGAAGTTCCCGGATCGAGACGGCACCGGCCGTACTCAATGCCGAGGTGATACGGGCGATATAACCGGGGAGCTTCGTGTATATCGAGCCCGCGTGGGGGAGGTGTCCGGCAATCCCTTCTTCAAAAAAAACCGCGGCGCTTGTTCCGTACCTCCTGTGATTGGCCGCTTTACCGCTTCCCTCCATCCAGTATTCCTTCATGGTCTTTCCGTTGCCGCCCCGGATAAGCTTTCCTCCGCTTTCGGTGAAGCGGGCGAAAAAGTTTCCCATCATCACCGTATCGGCCCCAAGGGCGAGGGCGATGACGATATCGGCGGTGGATGAAATGCCGCCGTCGGCGATAAGGGGAACATAGCGGCCCGAGGCGGCCATCGCGTCCCGTTCCTCCGCTATTTCCATAATCGCGGTCGCCTGGCCCCTGCCGGTCGCTTTCACCTCCTGTGTGATGCAGCCCGAACCGATCCCCATCCCGATCTTTACCGCGTCCGCACCGAGTTCGGCGCACATTCTGAATCCCTCACGGGTGACCACATTTCCGGCGATGACCGGTACATTGAAGCGCTTTTTCAGCCGCGAAATCGTCTCCGCCTGATACACGGTGTGTCCGTCCGAACTGTCAATGACCAGAAAGTCCGCGCCCCGCGCGACCAATTCCTCGGCGCGTTCTGCGTCTTCCGGGTGGGTCGAAACCGCGGCCCCGACGCGGATACGTTTCTTTTCGTCCACCGTCGCGTGCGGGTGGCGGATATGCTTGTCCAGGTCCTTCTTGAAAACGACCGCCTCGAGGGTACCCTCCCGGGAGACGATCGGAAGAAATCCCCGTCCGTAGCCGATCATGATTTTGTTCGCTTCTTTCAGATCGTCGATACCGACCCCGCACTGGACGTCTTTTCTCATGATATCCTCAACGCGCAGGTCGCCGTCGTAGCGGGGATCGAAATCCTTGTCCGTAATCACCCCGGTGAGTTTTCCGTGAAAAAGGCCGGTATCCGTAACGGGAAAAATCGAATATCCTGTCTTTTTCATCACACCGAGTACTTCGGAAATCTTCTTGTCGCCCGAAAAGGTGACAATGTCCGTCTGGAAACCGGCTTTGTACCGCTTGATCGTTTCGAGTTGTCTGCACTGCTCTTCGATCGTCCGGCTTGCGGGCAGGACGCCGGCACCGCCGAGGTGCGCGATCGCGATTGCCATATCGACCCCCGTCACGGCCTGCATTGCCGCGCTGAGAAAGGGGACGGCGATGGATAGATAGCCGTCCCCCCTTCTGCTGAGTCGTGTTTCGAGTGAAACCTTTGAAACATGATGTGTTTCATCCGTAAAACCCGGCAAAAGCCTGAAGTCTTTCAGACTCAATGAGAGGGTTGGGAGAATCGTTGCCATATGCCGCTCCTTTCCGATACTTGTATTGACAGTATCACGTAGATTGATTATAATGCAAATTAATAATTATTATATTATATATAAGTAAAGCTAATAAATGATCGATATTACCTTTGAACAGATACGCGCATTTCTTGCGGTCGCACAATATAAAAGCTTTTCCGCTGCCGCCTCGAAGGTCTTCAGGACGCAGGCCGCACTCAGTATCCAGATTTCGCGCCTTGAAGAGATAACCGGGATAAAAGTCTTTGACAGGACGACGAAATATGTGAGGTTGACGGAAGGCGGCAAGGTGCTTCACAAATACCTCGGACGGCTGGAAACGCTCCTCCTCGATGCTGAAGCGGAACTCGGTGACCTGCGGCGGATGAAAAAAGGAACCCTCCGGTTATCCACGTCGGATACGACCGCCTGCTACCGGTTGCCCGGTATTTTGCGGCAGTACAACGACTCGTATCCGGGAATCGACATCATCGTCCGTAATGCCCCGTCCCCGAAAACAATGCGGCTTGTGTCGGAGAATAATGTCGACCTCGGGATCGTGACCCTTCTGGACGTCCCCCACGAACTCGAAGCGCTTCCCCTTTTCCCCAGACATGACCTCGTCATCTACCATCCAGGACATCCGTTTGCGGGGCGTGAATCTGTTTTCCTGAAAGACCTGGAAAGCTATGACTGCATCCTCCTCGACCGGTATTGCGCGACGAGAAAGATACTGGACCGGGTGTGTGAAGGGGCCAGGGTTCGTCTTTCAGTCAGTATGGAGCTGAGTTCCGTGGAGGTCATCAAACGCTTTGTCCGGGTGGGGGCGGGTATCTCGGTTGTTCCCGCCATGGCGGTGGAAGAAGAAATGGAGAAAGGTTTACTCGCATCTTCTGTGATCGTCGATTATCTGAGACTGCCTTCCGTGTCGATGGGAGTGGTGTATAGAAAAAACAGGTATCTTTCGCTGGCCGTGAAAGGATTTCTCTCCATGCTTTCCTGATTTCGGATAAAAAGACGATCCCGGAATGAGGGATTTCCCTATTTATCATTGATGGAGTTTCGTGTAGGATTGAACATGAGTGGTTCTCATTTATTTACGGAAAAATAAACGAATAAAAAAACGTAATATAAAGGAAAAAAAAATGAAACAAAAAAAAGTCTGCATGCTTTTATGCGCGGTTCTGCTTCTCTCCGTTTTCGGAGTTCATGCCTATGAGGTCAACTGGGCGGAGGCGCTGCAAAAATCAATCTATTTCTACGATGCCAATATGTGCGGCCCGGATGTTGCCGAAAACACGCGGCTCCAATGGCGAGGGGACTGCCATATCTGGGACGCCGTACATCCCCATCCCCTCGGCTCCGGAACAATCGATGTCAGCGGGGGATTTCATGACTGCGGCGATCATGTGAAGTTCGGACAGCCGCAGGTCTATGCGATTGCCACCCTCGGATGGGGCTACTACGAGTTCAAGGACGCCTACGTGGAGACCGGCCAGCAAGGGCATTTACTCGACGTCCTCAAATGGGGATGTGATTATCTGCTGCGCTGTACGGAACTCGACGGGAACGGGAGCGCCAGGTTTTTCATTTATATGGTGGGAAAAGGGGGAAGCGACCATGTCGTCTGGATACCGCCCGAACTCCAGACGCAGGACATGGATTCGAGGCCGTCTGCATGGGCATCGCCGGAAACCCCGGCTTCCGAAATGTGCGGCGGTG
>JAFGHO010000124.1 GCA_016930085.1 Spirochaetales bacterium | reverse complement strand
TACCGCTTTCCCGCCAGTTGGTTATTCGTGACTTCCATATTTCGGCTTTGGTTACATTTTTCCGGTTCATTCTTTTACCTCCTGCTTCCTTGTCGGCAGAAGCGTGCCGGTTCAGGTGACGGGTTGAAATTGACGGTTACTTTTAACCAGCCGTTTGACTTTATATCCCGCAATTGGAATCTATAACCAGGGTACCTGCCCGCAGTGCATTCAAGCGCGCTGTCGGCGGTTTATATTCCCGTAAAAAAACATGAAATGGAATATATTTTTATCCGGTAATCCGGCGGCAGGCTGACCGTTACCGGAAAATCCCTGAATTGCAGAAAAAAAGTTACCACCATTATGATACTACCTGACCACTTATATATTTTATATTTAATTTAACAGAAATCAAAAAGAGCATAATATAAAACAGTTATAGTTTCAAGTATGAAAAAAAACCAAATCCGGAAAATCCGCGTCATCCGATGTCAATTCCCTCTTCATTGCATTACCGGCCGCACCGCACTTTCAACTAAATCTCCGCCGCATCCCCGCACTCCACCGTCAATAAAAATACATTTACCCTAAAAGCAGCTTTGTTATATATTTAAATAACAGGAGAAAGATAATGTCGGATTCCATAAAAAAATCGATGTGTCCGGCCTCCATGTGACGGCCCGGCAGGAACTCCATGATTTTTATCTGTTTTTACTGCAGAAATATTCAAAAAAGAAACAGACACCATTGAAAACGATACGGATATATTTCCCAAAAAAGTGCATCATTTCACCCCTCTGGATCGTGAAGACTCTTTTTATTTCATGTATTAATAATTCCGATATTTGATATTCATTCAAATAAATTTCTCTGTGCGCTTCGTGAACTCCGTGAGAAATTTTCCTAATGAACATCCGGATAGAAATCTCATGATTTTCGCCGAATCCGCGTCATCCGATATCAATGTACTTTTACCACCCGCTACTCTCCAGAAAATGAAACGGGGAACCGACCGTGACTCCTCTTTCGATGGTGTACATCTCCTTCACGGGGGCGATGATCCATGACCAGGAAGGAGAAAGATCGTCGAGGGCGTTCCAGAACCCCTTTGATGGAGCGGGAGACGTCGAAAGCTTGCACTCGATCGCGATAATCCCGTTCGCCCCTGCGAGGACCAGGTCGACTTCGGCGCCCGCTGCGGTCCGGTAGAAAAAGGGCTTCCGGTTCCTTATGCCGGAAAGGATGTTCTCTATGGCAAAGGCCTCCCATGACGGGCCGCAGACCGGGTTGCCGAGAAGCTCGTTAAACGACGCGATTGAAAGCAGGGCGTGGAGGATCCCCGTATCCCGGATATACACTTTCGGCGATTTCACGAGTCTTTTTTTGACATTTATCTCATAAGGCAGGAGGATCCTTATCATGAACGCATGCTCGAGAAGATCGATGTACGAACGGACGGTGTGTCCGCTTACGCCCAGCGACGCACCCAGTTTCGAGCTGTTTAAAAGCTGACCCGTAACATGGGCGCACATGGTCAGAAACCGGTCCATTTTTCTGCCTGTTATATTGAAACCCAATCCGGGGATATCCCTTTCGAGAAATGTCCTTATAAAATCCTGCCGCCATTCGAAGCTTTCTTCGCTCGATTGCGCGAGCCAGCTTCTGGGGAATCCACCCTTGAGCCACAGGCCCCTGATTGTATCGATTTTCTCGGGTTCGGCCAGTTCTTCGATGTAAAAAGGCGTAAGTTCGATAAAAGAAATGCGCCCCGCCAATGATTCTGAGCTTTGCTTTAGCAGTTCCGGCGATGCCGATCCGAGAATAAGCAACTGGCCGTTCCGGTTTCGTTCATCAAGGATACTCCTCAATAAGGGGAACAGATCGGGCCGCCTTTGGATTTCATCGAGACAGACGAGTTTATCCTTATTGACGGAAAAAAAAGCCTCGGGATCGCGCAGCTTGTTGACATCTGACGGTTTTTCCAGATCGAGATACAAAGCGTCCGTGTATTCTTTCAGAATATGACGGGCGAGTGTGGACTTGCCGCATTGCCGTGGCCCGATAATGGCGGCGGCCGGATTGTTGGCTAATTTCCGTGTGATAAGTTTCGTGGCCGCCCGTTCAACATAACCTTGCATATTGGAAGTCTAACTTCAAATTTGCGAGGTGTCAAGTAATATGTCCGCAAAATCCGCGTCATCCGCTGCTTCTCCTTTGTCATTAATCCGCTTTTCTCACGTACAGTTACCCAAAAAGGTTTATTGTTTATTATACAGGCAAATGTCAAAATAGTTGAAAATCAGGTTGATTTCTGAGAAAAGCGGTAAAACCCGGTGTCATAACAACAATATAATGTATTAGAGATAGATGCAAGACTCAATGATAAAATCAATATTACTTGTGAGATATCCGGGTTAACCGTCTTTACCAACCGCCCCACAACCGTGTATAACTTGAGAAGGCATCACCATGAAACTCTTCGACGCGCACTGCCACCTTCACGACGAACGCCTCGCACCGGACCTCGATGCGGTCATGGAACGCGCCGCCGCGGCCGGTGTGTGCGGCTTCCTTTCGTGCGGCACGGAACCGTCGGACTGGGGGGCCGTGTGTGATGTGGCGGAACGGTACCCGGACGTCGTGCCCGCTTTCGGACTGCACCCGTGGTATCTCGACCGCGCCGGTGAGGGCTGGACGGACCTCCTTGAAACATACCTTGCCGAAACCCCCTCGATCGTGGGTGAAATCGGACTCGATACGGCGATAAAGGACTATGACGCGGAACGGCAGGAAGCGGCGTTCGTTGCGCAGCTCGCCATCGCCCGGAAGATAGGGCTTCCCGCGGTCGTTCACTGCAGAAAGGCGTGGCACAGGCTCGTTCCCATTTTAAACCGCCACTGGAGCGGGGGGGATCCCTTTGTGATCCATTCCTTTTCCGGTACGGCGCAGCTCGTCGACGGACTCGCTGAAATGGGGGCGTTTTTTTCCTTTTCCGGAAGTCTGACCAGGAGACGGAACAAGCGGGCGCATGAGGCCGCAAAGGCGGTTCCTCCCGAACGACTGCTTATCGAGACCGACGCACCGGACATACCGCCCGTGATTGGTCATACGATCGATTACGAAACTCCGAACGAACCCTCAGCGGTCCGTCTCGTGTGTGCGGCCGTCGCCGAATTGCGCGGGGCGGCGGAAGAAGACATCGCGGCGCTCACGTGGGAGAACGCGTGCCGGTTCCTCGATAAGGTGATAAGCGCGCGGGGGTTCGTGAAATGACACACAGCGGGCGGTTCGTACGCGCGGAAATGCTTTTGGGCAAGGAAGGAATGAAAGCGCTTCATGACGCCTGCGTGACGGTCGTCGGTCTGGGCGCGGTCGGTTCGTACGCGGTCGAGGCACTCGCGCGGCTCGGTGTGGGTCGTCTGCTCCTCGTCGATTTCGACGTCATAAGGCCGTCGAACATCAACAGGCAGCTTTACGCGCTGGAATCGACCGTGGGCAGAAAAAAGACATCGTGTGCGAGGGAACGCGTTTTGGACATCAATCCGCGTATCACCGTGGAAACCTTCGAGGTGTTTTCACACACGGAAACGATCGGTCTTCTCCTCGAACACCGGCCCGATGCCCTCCTCGACGCGATCGACGGCCTCTCGCCCAAAGCGACCCTTCTCGCGGCCTGCGTTGAAAGGGGTATACCGGTCGTCTCTTCGATGGGCGCCGCATGCCGGACCGACCCCTCCCTCATTCGCACCGGCGACATCTCGGAGACGGCGGTCTGCCCCCTCGCGCTGCGAATAAGGAAACGGCTCAAAAAACCGGGTATTCATTCGGGTATCAGGTGCGTGTATTCGACCGAACGTCCGGCTACATGCGGCGCTTCAGGCGTTCCTGAAGAAACCGGCGGCTGCGAACGGGGCAGAAAACGCACGCCCCTCGGAAGCCTTTCGTATATCACCGGTATATTCGGTCTGCTTGCGGCATACGAAATTCACCGGCTGATCGCTCAGAAATAAATGAGCATACCCACCTGAGCGTTCGGGCCGACCCCAAGGGTAATGTTCGTAACCGGATCTTCCATGTACGCGATAAGATCGTATTCCGCGTACATCGATACGGTTTTAAAGACATTCATTTCAACCCCGAACATCCCGCCGAAGTAGATGCCTGTTTCCGTATCCATGTCCGTCACCATTTCCATCGTCACGCCGACAAGCCCGCCCGCGTAGGGGGAAAGCGCCTTCGGGGCGAAATGGTACTCCAGCGCCCCCGATATCCCGAAGTTTGTCGTCGATATCTCAAATTCCGAATTTGCCGTGTGATCGAGATGTACCAGGGCGCGCACCGCGAACGCGTCGCCGAACCACATCTTCAATCCCGCGCCCGGTTGAATTCCGTCATTGTAGTTGTCGACATCGACAACCAGGCTTTGCAGGTTGAAAATCAGGGCCATGTCGATCCCGAATGTTCCCTTTTTTGATTCGGCCGAAAAAACATTCGCAGCCAGGAAGACCAGGAAAACCGCCGTTATCTTTACCGCGTTTTTCATATACACTCCTTATCATGTGATTTTGTCGAATCATAGCAGATACCGGTCATTTGTCAATATGAGAGAAGGCACCTCCTTGACATACCGGCTTTATCTGTCATAATGCTTATCATGCCGAAGACGATACCGCTTTCCGCTTTTCTTTTTCCCTTTCTCTGTTTTTACGTATTCGGAAACACGGCAGGGGCGGGGATCGGTTTTGATATTATTTCCATGCGATGTACGTCCGCAGATCGTGAGGCCGAGGTGTTTTACGCAGGCACGGGAATCTATATCCTCTCTTTAACCGGGCAACCCTTCGGGTTCCTCGTGAACATGAATATGGCGTTTCTCACGATCCATGCTTCCGTCGACGGCTCCGGGATCGATCCGGACGGCTACCGGTATATGATCTCGGCTGATACGATATTTCCGGGATTCGGAGTCGAACTGCCCCCCGGCGGTACCCTGACAATAATTTTCGGTATCGGAATCCATTCATTGATCATGCTCTCCTCAGAAAAAGAATACTCGGAACAAAGCTTCGATCTGATGAGGATATTGCTGGGTACAGGCGGTGTTGTTTCGCTTCATTTCGCGATATCTCACTCCGTTCGGGTCATGTGTTCGTGTCACTTCGCATATGACTTTTTCGATATATTCAATCCGGCATCTGCGCCGGGCGGCCTCGATGCCGGAATCGGCATCGGCCTTTCGATCGAATACGATGCCGTTTTCCACTGATCACGGACTCCCGTACCCGGTTCTTTTTCCGGCGGTCATACGACAATTGTCCCGTACTATTAATCAACCTTTGCTCCCTGAAGCGGGGCTTTAGGTAAAGAAGGCGATAATGCAGGAGCCTTAGAAATGGAGAAACGGATGAAGGAATGGATCACCTGTGTCCGAAAGGCCCGCCGGGGAGACCTGGATGCCTTTGATACGCTGGTCGTCCGATTCAGGGATATGGCGGTCGGTTACGCCTATTCACTGCTCAAGGATTTTCATCGCGCGGAAGACGCGGCACAGGAAGCCTTTATACGCGCCTATCGAGACATCGGAATGTTGAAAGAACCGTGCGCCTTCCCCTCATGGCTGAGGAAAATCGTATTCAAGTATTGCGACAGAATCAGCCGCCGGAAGGAACACCATACCATCCCGATCGACAATGCCGGTGAACAGCCGGACTACTCCGAAACACCGGTCCAAAAAGTGATGAGAGAAGAAACGGAAAAATCGGTCCTCTCATGCGTCGAAAACCTTCCTGAAAATGAAAGGGAAGTGACCACGCTGTTTTACATCAACGGGTATTCCATGGCCGAAGTCGGGACTTTTCTCGATCTTCCGGTGAGTACCGTAAAAAGCCGCCTGCATTCCGCCAGAAAAAAAATCAGGCAAAGGATGGTGACTATGGTAAAAGACACACTGAAAAAACACGCGCCGGATGAGGGGTTCAATTCACGGATACGAAGCGTGCTGGAGAATGTCCCCCTCGTCAATTTCGAACTTCACAGGACAAAGGGAAAAGACGGCATCCCCCGGTGCCCGGAAACCGTTCCTTTTCCTTCCTGCGTCCGCGCGTACCTGGAATATCTCGATCAGGGAGAGCCGCCTTCGATCATCGAGTCGCACAACAGAAAATGGCGGCTCGACAACAGCTACCTTACGGCATTGTGCGCATCCGGGGCCGCATTCAAACTCAACTGGCGCCCGGGCTGGCATATGGACAACCCCCTTATTTCCCACATCTCAGACGATCCCCTGGAACCCCACAAGCGCACGCTCGATGTCATGGGAATCCCCTGCGAAATCGTGCTGAACGACGGAACGAACAAAGTCCTTTTCACCGAAAAAATCAGGGAAAGTATCCGTAAAAACAAACGTCCCGTTATCGCCCAGGGAGTGGTCGGACCGCCCGAAGAATGTCTTGTCACCGGATTCGATAAAAACGGGGAAATACTTCTGGGCTGGAGTTTTTTCCAGGGATCAAAAGAGTTTCTCGACGAGGTCGAGTTCGAGCCGAACGGATATTTTCGAAAAAGGAATTGGTATGAGAACACGGGGGTTCTCTTTGTTCCCGGAGACCGGAATACAAAAAAAAGCCCGGTGGAATCATACAAGCGGATACTTTTATGGGCGGTCGAAGTGATGGAACGGCCCACGGGCGGGCCGGGTATTCCGAACGGTCTTGCAGCCTACCGGGCATGGATCGATACTATTGCCGATGACGAAGCGTTTTCCGGTAAAACGGTAAAGGAACTCCAATACCGGTATATAATCCATCACAGCGCGGTGGGGCTGCTTGCGGAATGCCGGTGGTACGCCCATCTCTTTCTCGATAATATTTCGGAAGTCACCGGGAAATACGAACCGCTTAAGGAAGCCGCATCCTGTTTCAACACAGTCCACACAATCATGTGGGAGATATGGGGAGCAGTCGGCGGGCCGGGTGTGGCACCCGCAAAGGCGAAACGTTTTGCCGGGCCTGATGTTCGAAAACAGGTAGCCGGTCTTCTCGAAAAGGCGCGTGAAATGGACGTAAAAGCACTCGACGCCATGAAAGCGTCCTTATAACGGCACTATCTCCTCCGCAGTACCTGCGGGGGTATTGATTATACCGCCGCTTGATGGAAGGCCGGTATTGACGGAAACTTCGACAGCGGAACCCCGGATTGACCGGTTACGAGAGCGGCGGCGATGCTATCGAAAAATCCATCCCGCCTTTTTATGGAGGTCGTTGACAATATATTCGACTTGCTTCCGGTTTTTTTTCTCTTCCTCATAACCCGCTTTTTTGAGGTACGCCTCCTTTCCGAATGACACTCCGACCGTATATGAACCGAAATAGACAACTTCATTGCTTTTCACCGTAAAAACGGGATTGCCTTCTTCAGAGAAGCGTATTTCTCTCTCTTCATCAAGTACGGCCGAATCAAGACAATATGAGACGGCCGGTATATTTGCGTAAAAACAGAACCCGTCTTTCACATAGTCCGGCCGCACGATCTCTCCGGTCGCGAGGTTTTTTAAAAGCAGTCCGTCGAGTTCTCCTTTATAAAAAGTCACACCGAGTCCGAAGGAAGTTTCTCCGGAGGTGGATGCTGAAAACAGAATATTTATCGCCGGATTGTCGATCCTGACCTTGAGAACACCCATCGAGGAATAATCGTTACCCTTTTCCGGCAGGGTGGAACACGAGAGACAGACTACCGCCGTCATTATAGACACAAAAACATATTTCATCACCATCTTCCCTCCCTTCCGCTTATACAATTGTCGTACTTTGTCCAATGTAACACAGGTTCGGGCTTTTTTTGAAATTTTTCCAAAAATGACGGAGAAATAGGTGAATTTTGTATATAAATATGTTGACAACCGGTTTGTGATCATATATATTCATAGTATACTGTGAATTATTTCACAGTGTGATTTTTTTCACATTTATATATGTGATGAAAAGGAGATCTAATTATGGCAAAAATTCTTATCATCGACGACGATGTCGACATCCATGACAGTGTCGGCACTATATTAAAATCAAACGGGCATGAGGTATGGACGGCGATCAATGGAACGGAAGGGCTTTCGACGGCAGAGAAAATACGACCGGACCTTATCATCCTCGATGTCATGATGCAGACGGGGATGGAAGGCTTCAATGTCTCGTACAGTCTCAGGAAAAACGAGGTATTGAAACATGTCCCGATTCTCATGCTTACCTCCATACATCAAAAAACCGATTTCCGTTTCAATCCGGACAAAGACGGCGAGTTCCTGCCGGTCGATGATTTTGTTGAAAAACCGATTTCTCCGGGACAATTGACGGAAAAAACGACAAGACTTCTCAATCTCGGAAAAGAAGCGATCAACCTCGGGGGAAGGAAACGTATCATGTAGGAACCGGGAAGGCGTCCCCCTCCAATGAATACCGGCGGGCGGCAGCATAAGGGAATACGATAGAAAGAGGAGTACTCATGAAAAGCACCGACATTCCGATCAAAACAATCGAACGATTGAGTCTTTACAGGCGGATACTGCGGGAACTTCTTGAAAAAGGAGAAGAATACATTTTTTCATATCGTCTCGCCGTTCTCGCAGATAAAAAGGCATCGCAGGTAAGGCGCGATTTTATGGTCCTCAATCAGTTCGCGAGCCCTCAAAAGGGGTACGCGGTCCGTGAACTGATCGAATGCATCAGCGGATTGCTCGATTCGGGAGAAAAACTGAAAATGGCGATTGTCGGTATCGGGAATATGGGCAGGGCGTTCATCAATTACTTCAAGGGCCGGGGAAAAAACCTTGAAATTACAGCCGGCTTTGATAATGACGACAGAAAAAATAATCGTGTTATCAATGGCTGCCGGATCTATCCGGTCGAGAAGATGAAGGAAATATTGCGGAAAGAAAAGATCAGAATCGGGATCATTACCGTACCGGAAGACCGGGCGCAAAATATCGCGGAAGAACTCATACAATCGGGAATAAAGGCCATCGTGAATGTCGCCCCGGTCCCCATTAAAAGTCCGGCAGACGTTCATATCGAGAATCTGGATTTAACGAGTGTTTTCGAAAAGACCGCATATTTCGCCAAAATAAGTACCGACTCCCCTGAAAAAGACGGGGGCGTCGAACACGGAAGGGATATATAACCATGAAGAAGAGTAAAACCACAGAAGAAGCCGCGGTTGCGGCCGGCCGGCCACAGCGGGACAGCCTTATCTCGATGCTTCAGGAAGCCCAGGATAAAGAGGGATATCTTTCCAGGGAGGATATCATCGCGATAAGCAGGCAACTGGGGCTTCCGGCAAGTAAAGTATATGGAGTGGCGACGTTTTACAATCAGTTTCGTATGCACCCCCCGGGGAAATATCATATTCAGATTTGCAGGGGAACCGCCTGTCACATAAAGGGCTCCAACGCCCTTCTCGCGCGGCTCATTCGGGAACTCCGTATACAACCCGGAGAAACGACGAAGGACGGCCTTTTCAGCCTTGAAGTGGTCGCGTGTATCGGGGCCTGCGGCCTCGCACCGGTCATGGTCGTCGGAGGTACCTATTATTCCCACCTCACACCGGACGGGGCGGCCGATATCGTCCGCGTATACAGGAAAGGAGCAAAAGAACGTGGATAACAACATCCGGCATACATGGCTCGACACACTCGAACACCTGCCAGAAGCGCTTCATTGTGATTTCATCACGAGACTCGCCGCCTCATGCGGCATCACGTTTCCCGGAGGGGCTTCCGTAAAGCGTGAAATGGACGGTTATTTCAATTCTCTTCTCAGAAACGACACGAACAAACCCATTGTCTATATCGGGATGGGAACCTGCGGACTGGCGGCCGGCGCAGGCGACACATATTCCGCCGTCAAAGAATATATCGAAAGCAAACATATCGCCGCCGACGTGATCCCTGTCGGGTGCATCGGCCTCTGCTGCGCGGAACCCCTTATGGATGTGCAGTTGCCGGGAAAAACGAGGGTCAGTTTCCGCAACGCTATCGGAAAAAAGGCGGCCGCACTTCTCGCTTCCATGCTCGACGACGGAAAGGTCCCGCGGGCTGACGTACTCGGACAGTTTTCACATACTCAGTCGATGCTTTGGGAGGATATTCCGCTGCTCGCCGAACATCCCTTTTTCAGCCCCCAGAAACGCGTCGTTCTCTCCAATTGCGGTATCATCAATCCCCTCTCAATTTCGGAATATATTGCCCGCGGGGGATACGCGGCGTTACTCAAGGCCATCCACAAAAATACCCCCGATGACATCTGTAGTATCATGACCGCGAGCGGCCTGAGGGGTCGCGGCGGCGGAGGGTTTCCTACCGGTAAGAAATGGAGGGCCGCCCTTGACCGGAACTCACCGGTAAAATATTTCGTCTGTAATGCCGATGAGGGTGACCCCGGCGCGTTCATGGACCGCGCACTTTGTGAAAGCGATCCTCACAGGCTTCTCGAAGGCCTTGCCGTCGGTGCATACGCGACCGGGGCACAGACGGCATACATTTATATCAGGGCGGAATACCCCCTGGCAATTAGACACCTCACAAAAGCGATCGGTGAGATGCGGGCGTTCGGATTTCTCGGGGACAATATCTGGGACAGCGGCTTCAACCTGGATATCGTGATAAAAAAAGGGGCCGGCGCCTTTGTGTGCGGCGAAGAAACCTCCCTCATCAACAGCATAGAGGGGAAACGGGGAATGCCGAGGCCGAGGCCCCCGTATCCCCCGGAAAAAGGATTGCATGAAAGACCAACCGTGATCAATAACGTCGAGACACTCGCCAATATTTCATCCATCGTCGTCATGGGGGCGGACTGGTTTACATCATTCGGCACCAAAGAGAGTCCCGGGACAAAAGTATTCGCGCTTTCCGGGAAGGTCGTCCGGACCGGTCTTGTCGAAGTGAGCATCGGCACCAGCATGCGAGACATCGTCTA
This sequence comes from Spirochaetales bacterium, assembly GCA_016930085.1. Classification (NCBI taxonomy): domain Bacteria; kingdom Pseudomonadati; phylum Spirochaetota; class Spirochaetia; order Spirochaetales; species Spirochaetales bacterium. The sequence continues at coordinate 75,185 of JAFGHO010000124.1, read as the reverse complement.
CGCTATCGGCGGCGGAATCCCCGACAATAAGCGCTGCAAGGCGGTACAGATCGGGGGGCCAAGCGGCGGCTGCGTCCCTGAACATCTTTTCAATATAGAGATCGATTACCATACCCTTCCCGAAGTGGGTGCGATGATGGGGTCAGGCGGTCTTGTCGTGATGGATGAAGACAACTGCATGGTCGATGTCGCCCGCTTTTTCATGGATTTCATAACGCGTGAAAGCTGCGGAAAATGCATTCCGTGCAGGGAGGGAACAAAACGGATTTTATCCATATTAAACAGTATTATTCGTCCCCGTAAATCGGAACAGGATACCGACGCGCTTTCACGTTTCCGGGACGTACTCGATCTCGTCCCCCTTGCCGGGGTAATAAAAGCGACCAGCCTCTGCGGGCTGGGGCAAAGCGCGCCCAACCCCGTACTGAGTACGATTCGCTGGTTCAGGGAAGAATACGAGGCGCATGTCTTCGAAAGGACCTGCCCCGCGGGCGTATGCACGGACCTGCTTACTTACTCGATCGATCCGGACACATGCATCGGATGCACGGCCTGTCTGGTAAAATGCCCTGAAAACGCGATCATGGGCCGGAAAGGAACGCCCCATTATATCGTTCCCGACAAATGCTCGGGCTGTGGGACGTGCAGGGATATATGCAGAAAAGGCGCGGTCGTCGTCCGTTAGCCGAAACAACAATGAAACAGGAGAAAACAAGATGATAACGGTCACTATCAATGACAGGGGACAGAACGCCGAACATAACGAAACGATACTCCAGGTGGCGAAACGGTCGGGGGTTTCCATTCCCACGCTCTGCCACATGGAAGGGCTTCCACCGTCAGGCGCGTGCAGGCTTTGTGTCGTCGAGGACTGCCGGACGGGAAGGCTCGTTCCTGCATGCTCGACAAAAGTCGCGGACGAAATGAAAATCAGGACCCATTCCCCAAAGGTGATCAGGGCAAGAAAAACGATCATCGAACTACTGCTCGCCTCCCATCCCGACGACTGCCTGTATTGCGTCAGGCAGGGGAATTGCGAATTGAGCAGGCTGGCACGCGAATACGGAATCCGGAGAAACGGCCCCGGAAAGGTTCTTCCGAAAAAACGGCTCGATGTTTCCGGCCTTGCCGTAACGCGGGACAACGGAAAATGTATTTTGTGCGGAAAATGCGTCCGTGTCTGCGAGGAAGTACAGGGAATCGGGTCGATCGATTTTGTCCGGAGGGGAAGCAAAACGGAAATACTCTGCGCGTTCGGGGATTCCATCAACACATCGAGCTGCATCAACTGCGGCCAGTGCATCATGGTCTGTCCGACGGGGGCCCTTTCCGAACGCCGGCAGCTCGAAGAGGTCATGGACGCCCTTTCTCGCGGGGATACCTTTGTCGTGTTTCAGCACGCGCCGAGCATTTCCGTCACCGTCGCGGAAGCTTACGGGTACAAACCAGGAACGGACATATGCGGCAAGCTGACAACCGCCTTACGAAAGACCGGCGGCGATCGTGTTTTCGAGACGTCGTTTGCCGCGGATCTCACCGTCATGGAAGAAGCCTCGGAACTGGTCCGGCGGATCAGGACCGGCGGGCCTCTTCCGATGATGACCTCCTGCTCGCCCGGCTGGATTAAATACGTCGAACAACGTTACCCGGAGTTTATCCCGAACCTTTCCACCTGTAAAAGCCCGCAGGGAATGCTCGGGGCGCTCGTGAAAGACCGTTATGCGAAAAAGGAAGGCATACCGCCCGAATGTATTTTTCACGTCGCTCTCATGCCCTGCACGGCAAAGAAATTCGAAGCCGGGAGGCCCGAATTGTCCGCGGGCGGGCTTCCGGACATCGATGCCGTCCTCACCACTCGCGAGCTGATCGATCTATTCAATATATACGGGATCAATCCGGCTGAAATGCCGGACGGTACCGCCGACAAACCTTTCGGCACCCGCAGTTCTTCTGGAAAACTCTTCGGCACCTCAGGCGGCGTTGCGGAGGCCGCCCTGCGGACCGCGGGGTTTCTCCTGACGGGCAGTGATTGCGTCGATACGGAGATCAAAGCGTTACGAATGGGGGCATACAGAAAGGAAATGCGGGTGACAATCGGCGAAACGACACTCGGCGTCTGCGCGGTAAGCGGCATCAATGAGGCGGGCGCCGTGCTCGAAGAATTAAAAGCGGGAAGAGACGACCTTCATTTTATCGAAGTCATGACGTGCCCGGGCGGATGTATCGCCGGGGGCGGCCAACCCTTCGGCACCGATAAAAAAGCGGTCGCCGCCCGAGTTCAGAACCTCTATGCCATAGACAGGAACGAATCCCTCAGGTACGCGCACCACAATCCCGACATCGCCTTATTGTACGACGAGTACCTCGGCGCACCTCTGAGTGAAGAAAGCCATCGCCTTCTCCATACCCATTACATACGCAGGGAGGTGGTGTCGTGACGGCACGTGTACTATCGGCCGAAACGAAAACCGCGGAGGGACGATATGAGGCAGGCAAATAAGGAGGTTTCCATGCCCCTGGTAACGACAATAAGAGAAAAATGCAGGGTATGCTATACCTGTATTCGCGAGTGTCCCGCAAAGGCGATACGCGTTTCGAACGGACAGGCGGAAATCATTCCCGAGCGGTGCATCGGCTGCGGGAATTGCGTCCGCGTCTGCAGTCAGGGGGCAAAAAAACCGACATCATCGGTCGCCGCGGTAAAAACCATTCTGGCGGGACGGAAAAAGGTGGCCGCGTGTCTTGCCCCGAGTTTTCCGGCCGAGTTTGTCGAATTTCCTGTTTCCAAACTCACGGGCATTCTCCGTCACGCCGGGTTTTCCCTTGTCATCGAGGTCGCCGCGGGCGCCGATATCGTTTCCGAGGCATACAACAAACTGGCCGGTCAACCGGCGGCATCGAACTATATCTCGAGCAGCTGTCCCGCGGTCGTCTCCTATATTGTCAAATACTTTCCGCATCTGCGAAAACACCTCGCCCCCGTCGTTTCTCCGATGCTCGCGACCGCAATGCTCGTGCGTGCGGCATATGGAGAGGATGTCGCCTGCGTCTTTATCGGACCGTGTATCGCAAAAAAGCGCGAGGCGGAAATCAGTAAAAGGAAGGTTTCTGTCGATGCCGTTTTAACCTTTACCGAATTGAGGGAAATTATTTCCGGATATATCGACGATTATGAAGAGATCGGGGATTCCGATTTCGACCCGCCCCGCCCCGGAAAGGGACTCGTGTTCCCCCTCGGAGGCGGTCTTCTGGAATCCGCGTCGATCAACGACGATGTGTTAACGGGGGATATAATTTCCGTCGACGGCACAAAAACCTTCATCGATATCATCAAGGACTTCGACCAGCGTATCATAGACGTCCGGCTTGTTGATGTTCTGTGCTGCAACGGCTGTATCATGGGTCCCGGTTTTTCCGAAAAAAACACCTTCTACACTCGCTATAAAAACGTAAGCGACTATGCCCGAAGGAGGTTCGACCGCAACGGAGGAAACGGCCGTTACCGGTCCCTCGTTCTCGAAGAAGATCTCATGATTGCTTTTGAACCGGACGATCAGCGGATTTCGATTCCTTCACACGAAATAATACAATCGATATTGCAAAGCCTGGGCAAACGGACAAAAGAAGACGAACTCAACTGCGGCGCGTGCGGATACGACACCTGTATCGAACACGCGATCGCCATTCACAAAGGGCTCGCGGAAATACAGATGTGCCTCCCCTACACGATAGAAAAATTCGCCGAAACGACAAAAGAGCTTTCCGCTTCGTATCAACAACTGGCGAGTACGCAGCAGGCGCTCATTCAATCGGAAAAACTCGCCAGCATGGGACAACTTGCCGCGGGAATCGCACACGAACTGAACAACCCCCTTGGGGTCGTCCTCCTCTACGCCCACCTCCTCTACGATTCCAGCATTGACGGAAGCCCCTTTCACGACGACCTCAAAATGATCGTCCAACAGGCCGACAGGTGCAAGGGCATCGTGGCCGGCCTGCTCAATTTCGCCCGGAACAACAGGGTGTACTCAAAACGCCTCGACGTCAACGAGCTCATTCGCCGGTGCCTGGAAACGATTGCCTTTCCCGAAACGATTACCGTCGCTTTTCCGGGAAGCGGCAAAGCGATCGTCGCGGAGATGGACGAGGATCAGATGATGCAGGTTTTTATCAATCTTTTCACGAATGCGTCGGAAGCCATGCCCGAGGGGGGAGTGATGACGATTACGACCGCACTTGAAAACAATATGCTTTCGATCGCCATCGCCGACAACGGCATCGGCATCAAGGAAGAAAACAGAAAAAAGATATTCGAGCCGTTCTTTACCACCAAACAACTCGGAAAGGGAACGGGACTCGGTCTTGCCGTCGTATACGGAATAATAAAAATGCACCGCGGAAATATCGAAGTCACCTCGAACGCGGACCGGACAAGGGGGGGGACCGGAACCACCTTCACCATCCTCCTTCCCCAGGGAGAAAAACCGGTACTGAAGACGAAAGGAGCCAATTTATGAAAAACGATTACGTGATCTTCGCCGCAGACGACGATCCGGATATTTTATCCCAGATAAAAACGGGACTCGAATCGAAGGGGCACACGGTCGTCACCGCTTCCTGCGACACCGAAGCCGAGGCCATCATCTCAGCAGGCGGGTTCGACTGCGCGATCATCGACCTTATGATGGATGCAATGGACTCGGGATTCGTCCTCGCCCACCATGTAAAGAAAAAGGACCCGTCGATTCCGGTCGTGATAATAACCGCGGTAGCCGATGAAACGGGATTCACCTTCGATACGAACGACAGGGAACATTCCGTCTGGATAAAGGCTGACGCCATACTGAACAAGGACGTCCGTATCGACCAGCTTGAAGGCGTCATCCGGGGGCTAATAAAGGAGAGAGAACATGACAAACATCAGGGTGTTGATCGTCGACGATGAAGCGGGAATGAGACTCGGTGCCGAGCGGATACTGGGGGATTACCGGTTTCAGGTTCCCGATTTCAATGAAGAAATCAGCTTTATTACCGGCGTAGCGGAGAACGGCAAAACGGCCATGGCATTGCTTGAGAACGGCGATATCGATATCCTACTGCTCGACCACAAGCTTCCCGACATGCAGGGCCTCGATATTCTCAAAGGTATTCACGAATCCCGGAAGGATATCATCACTATAATGATCACCGCATACGCCTCCATAGAAGTCGCGATACACGCGACAAAAAACGGCGCGTTCGATTTTCTCGCCAAACCCTTCACACCGGAGGAACTTCGCATCACGATGCGAAAAGCCGCGGAACATATATATCTGAACCGCCAGGCGCAGGCGCTCAGGGAAGAAAAAAGGCAGATCCGTTTTCAGTTTATCTCCGTCCTGGCCCATGAACTCAAATCGCCATTGACCGCCCTCGAGAATTATTTATTCATTATGAAAGACGGCGTTCTGGGCGACAAGATCGCCGTTTATGCCGATATCATCGAACGCTCGATTATCAGGTCAAAAGGAATGCGCCGTATGATTTGCGATCTGCTCGATCTTACCGCCATTGAATCCGGTCAAAAAAAACGGGACCTGGCCCCCTTAAACCTCTGCGAACAGGCCGCGGAATGCCTGGAAGAGGTAAGGCCGGACGCGTTGAAACGGGGTATAACGATAAAAACAGAAATGGATGAGGACATCGTCATCACGGCGGACAGGGAGGAGATGAAAATCATCCTGCTCAACCTGCTCACGAACGCCATCAAGTACAACAGGGAAAACGGAACGATAACGCTGGGACTGAAAAACAATAGCTCGAACGCGATCATCTCGTGCGAAGACACGGGGATCGGTATGACGGAAGAAGAGACCAAACGGCTGTTCGGCGAATTCGTCCGCATCAAGAACGAAAAAACGAAACATATTACCGGCAGCGGCCTGGGATTGTCGATTGTGAAGAAAATCGTCTCCCTCTACGGCGGAACGATAGCCGTGGACAGTCTCCCGGACAGGGGTACCGGGTTTACCGTCACATTGCCGAAAGAAAATGTTTTGAAAAAGAACACCGTGAATGGAGACGAATCATGAAACAGCTGCTCGCCGTGTCAATCGTCCTGCTTTATTTTCTGTCATTCTCCTGTGTCGACGATTCGGAACGCCCCGGACGTGAAGTAATCGTCTCCCTTCCCGAAACGCTTTCGGCGGTACCGGTCATGGAATTATCCGGACGGACGAAAGGAGGGGTGAAAATACGGACGGACCTCTACGGGGACCACACAATGGCGATGGCCCGCCTTATCCGCGGAGAATCCGATATCCTGGTGACCGGATTCGATTACGGTCTTTCCCACTATTCGGGCGGCGGCGATATCGTTCATATTCTCACGTTCGTCTGGGGAACGTCCTCTCTCGTCGCCCGCGATCCCGGTCTGATGCGTCTCGAAGACTTTTCCGGCAAAAGAATTATCGTGCCGTTCAAGGGAAGCCCCCTCGACGTTCAGCTCGATGCGATGCTCGAAAAGTCGGGACTGGCAGGCCGTGTACAGACCGGATATGCGGTACCGCAGCAGGCCGTCCCCATGCTGCTTTCGGGACTTGCCGAAGGAATCTGCGTCCCGGAACCCCTCGCTTCGATGGTTGTCGTCCGGTTTGATTGCCGCAGGGTGTGTTCCCTGCACGACCGCTGGAAGGCGGCTATGGGAAAAACATCGTACACCCCCATGGTCTCCCTGTTCTCGAAACGCGAGTTCGCGGCAAAAAACGGACGGTTGTTGAACGGGCTAATAGCGGACATCGACGATGTGATACGGCACCTCCCGGAAAAGAGAGGCAAAAAGGCGTTTATCGAGTCGTACGCGAAACGATTCTCCGTCGATCCGGACATATTCGAGGAGGCGTTCGAACACACATTCTTTCTTGTACCGAAAAACGGCGCGTCAGCCGAATACATTTCCTCCTATCTGGAGGCAGCCGGTTATAAAGATCGTGCCGGTTTTGACTTTTACTACGCATACGAATAGGTGAAACATGGTAAAATACGTTTATTACGCCGCCGGTATTTTCATCCTCCTGCTTTGCTGGTTCGCCCTGTCGACGTACTTCGGGGGGGGTATCGTACCGTATCCCGACCGTGTGATGAAAGACTTTCTCGCCATGCTCGCAGAACCCGCCGCATTCGCCGACCTCGGCCTGACCGTCTTCAGGGCGTTATCCGGCTTTTTCGCCGCGATGGCCGCCGGGACGCTGGCGGGCATTCTCGCGGCGCGCCTCAGCCCCGTCGAACATACCTCGTTTATCCCGGTCATGCTTCTCCAGGGCTCGCCCCCGATCATCTGGATCGTTCCGGTCATGCTGATATTGGGTACTTCGGGCGTCTCCGCTTCCGCGGTCGCCTTCCTCGTCACACTGCCGCTTTTTATAACGACGATTCGGGAAGGGGTCAAGACGATTCGAACACCGATGTGGGAAATGGCCCGCATCTATTTCAATTCCCGGAAGCTGATATTCTCCGGCCTGATACTCCCTTCCCTGTCAGGTTATTTCAAAAGCGCCATCCTGCTGGGCGTGGTATTGAGTCTGAAAAGCACCATCGTCGGCGAATGGTTCGGCGCGCAAAACGGTATCGGAAGAAAGATCTATGAAGCCTTTCATGCCTTTCACATGTCCCGTTTCTTTTCCCTCGCCATTCTCTTTCTCTTCACCCTGGGAGTAATATCCCATGTTACAAAGACGGCTGCGGGACTGCTTTTCGGCCGCAGGAAGCGCGTCTATTCTTTGCATACCGGAAACGACGGCACGCGGCTCAAACCGTATCGCATAACGTGTCCCCTCGTCATGGAACGGGTTTCCTTCTCCTATAACGGCCGCCCGGTCCTCGACGGCCTGGATTTCGCCCCGGTCGACTCGAAACCCGCGGTAATCACGGGGGTTTCCGGCGCCGGAAAAACCACCTTTGCGAAGTGCGCGGCGGGCCTGCTTTCACCCCAGAAGGGCAACATCGGTCTTCCCCGCACCCCTGGAATTCTTTTTCAGGAGAACCTCTTCATCGGCAACCTCAATTGCCTTCAAAACACCGCCCTTCCAGGAAAATGGAAAAAAATCGGAAATCACGAGAACATGGCTTTCCATTACCTCTCCCTCTGCGGGCTTGGAGAGTACGCCGGCTATTACCCGGATGAATTGAGCGGCGGTATGCTGAAACGACTGGGGCTCGCACGGGCTCTGATGCTCGAACCCGATGTGCTCATCCTCGACGAACCGTTTGCACAACTCGATAAGAAATCCCGCGATGAATTGAAGGAAACCTTTTTTTCCGTTATCGGCTCGAAACGGATTTTCACGATCATCATCACCCATTATCCGGATGAATTCGGGGATATGGATGTCATGAAATATACCCTTACCGGCGGAAAACTCATCCCTGTAACCGTTGATGCCGGCCGATAAATAGTATAAAATTCCTTTTTTATTGCTTTTCACAACGGCAAGGTAGACGGGTGACTGAAACGATATTATTAATGGAATGGTGGTTATCGTGATTCTCTCCGACAAGGAGTTTTCCCTGCTGAAGAAGAGGGACAGAACCGTCCTGGCCAGGGTATACCGTCATTACGCGGACAGCATCACCACCTATTTCATGGGAAAAACCTTCTGGAACGCTGATGTCGCGGAAGACCTTTTGCAGGAGACATTCCATGCAATCATCACCTCAGCGCCGCGCATCAAGACACCCCGTCACCTTCAGTTTTTCATATTTTCGATAGCACGGAACAAACTGGCGGATTACCAGCGTTCACTTTTCCGTCAAAAGGACCGGTTTCACAGATTGAAGGAGGAAGTGGATATCGAAAACGATATAGTCGAGACAATCGAGCAAAAACAGAAGCTTCTCCTCCTGAAACTCGCCCGCGAAACGCTTAACCCGCTTTACCGGGAGATTTACGATCTTTATTATGTGAACGATACGGGAATCGCGGAGATCGCGGCCATATATAAAAAAACATACAAGGCGGTGGACAATATCCTCGTACGGATACGAAAGGCCTTAAAAAAGGAAATGAAGCGATGCGCAAAGGATTTTTTCAATGATAACGAAGATGAATGACTTTGATAAATGGATCGACAACCTGGACGATACCGAGATTCGAACCCTTTCGAAAGGGCTTGAAACGGGGCTTATAAAACCCCGGGAGACCCGGGAAGCGAACATCCTCTCGAGTATCGAGCGGGAGGGGGGGGTGCCCGCGAACCACACCGGAGTCTTTCATTCCGCGGCCGTCAGATGGCTCGCCGCGGCGGCACTTCTCCTCTGCGCAATCGGAACGGGTCTCTTCTTCATCGCCGGCCTCACTCACCGGGCCGAAGGATTCGTCCGCCTGACATCCGGTACACCGCATCTTGAGGGAACAACCGGTTCGGTTTCCCTTTCTCCCGGTATGATCGTAAAAGAAGGCTTGACACTTGCGACGGAAGAAGAAGAAAGCTGCGGTATACAGGTAAACGATTACGCGATACTCAGGTTGGAACAAAACAGCAGACTCGCGATACGCCTGCTCCGCTCGTCCACATTCTCTCTCGAACTTCATTCCGGGGCGATCCTTGTCAAAACGAAAGGACTCGAACCGGACGGGTATTGCGAAATAATCACGCCCGCAGGAAGAATCCGTTTCGGAAGCACTCTCTTTGTCAGTACAACCGGCGGATCCGTCTTTACTGCACTCTACGAGGGGAAGGCACGGATCTTTCAGAAAACCTCCGACGGGAGTGAAGCGGCCGTTTCCCTTTCTCCCGGCCAGTCGATCACGATCGAAGAAAACCTCCCCGCTGCCAAAGACGGCATACCGGACATTATCGCAAAACAGCTCGCGTCCTTTGCCGAGGCTCCCATGCTTTATAAAAAGAACGGCGCCGTCACGCTTTCCGTGACGACGCCGGCCCGCAATGCCGCCCTCCTCGTCGACGGAAGGCAAATCGGAACATTCAGCATAGAAATCTCACTCTCCCTGCCTCCGGGCCGCCACACCATCGGCATCATCAAAGAAGGATATGAGGAAAGTTTGAATGAAATTGAACTTCTTCCCGGCCGGCCGCTTTCGGTGAATATACAACTTATAGAAAAAATACCCGCTATCCCAAGCGAATTAAAATCCCGTGTCATATACGAATACGCCGATCCCGGCGCACCCGGAAAAAATGAAATTTTGGGATTCGCCTCCTCCGATGACCGAATTGTCGCGGTCACACGGACTTCTTTGGTCTGCTTCGATCCCGGCGGTTCACTCGTGTGGGAACGCCGGTTCGGAATAAAAAAAGGGATAATCTTCGATTCTCTCCCGGTCATCGTCAACCGCAAAGTATACCTCTCTTCAAACGACGACCTCCTCTCGTTCGATATCGGTACGGGAGAGGCAACGCGCCATGAAGCCCCCGGATTCATGGTCGACGGATCGGGTTTTTCCCGTTCTGAAGCGACACTGTATATGCCGTACGCGGACGGGATTTACCGGTTCGATACCGGCATAAACATTCACACCTCCCTTCCCTTCATAACAATCAACAACCCCCTCCCGCCCCTTGTCACGGAAAAGGGTTTTTATATCACATCCGCCATTTCTCCCGAACTCGTCTGCGCCGGAGGAAACGGCGCCATTGAACACCGTTACCGCCTCGATGCCGTCTGTACCTGTACGCCGGTACGGGTAAACGACGCCGTTATCGCAGGGGACCGTTCGGGAAAACTGTATTCGTTCTCAGACCGACTCGAATTAATCCGGTCACTGAAACTCGAAAACGGGATCACCTCACTCTGCGCCGCCGAAAACGCACTTATCGCCGCAGTTACGGAAAACGGATATCTCTCCTTTATAGAAGCCCCATCCCTTTTGGTCTCACAGACATATCCGGTTGACAAAACCCCCGATCCCGGTATATACTACTACAAAAAGCCGGTGCTCATTGAAAAGAATATCTATATCGGCAGCACGGAAGGAAAGGTCCTTTCGTTCGACGGTGAAACGGGGCGTTTACGGAATGAAACGGATGTTTCCGGCCGCCCGATAAGCTGTTCGATATACAGACTGAAAAACGTATTGTTTACCGGAACAAAAAAGGGAGAAATTTTACTTCTCTACTAAAAAAACGAATGTTAAAAAAAACCGGGGTTGTCTCATTCATCATCGTTCTCTCGCTGTCGGCACCCTGCTACGGAAAGGATACGCAAAAAACGATCCTCTTTATGCCCTTCCTGAACGAAGGGAGCGTTCTCTACGACAGACTCGAGACATATATCCCCAATTACCTCTATGAACCGGTCAAGCACCTTTCCGGTTTTACTGCCATCCCCTATTCCCGATTCCATGAATATATGGTCGCCCATTGTTATGACAAGACCGATTTAAAACGACAAAACGTGATCGCTTCGATCGCGAGTGATTTCGACACTGATTATATCATCAGCGGAACATTCTCCAACGACGAAACGGCGGTCACCATCATTTTTACGATTTACCGGAGGGTCGACGTAGATCTTGAAACCCATAACAGCTTCGAACGCATCGGTATCACCGATACGGACGCGATGACCCTGAACACGAGGTTCGATTCCCTCATCGGCGTCTGTGAGAAAATAACCGAACACAAGCTTTCCCCCGGATTTCTCTCCCTTCATACTACCGAAGCATGTCTGCTTTTTATCGACGGCGTCCCGTCGGCAAATACTCCGGTCAGACTGCCGCTGACTGCAGGAGAACACACGATCAGGCTCGTCTATCGGGATGAAAACGGCAGCGAAGAGGAAATCTTCAAGTCAGCCATTGCCATTGAAGAGGGAAGAACATACACGAAAGAAATCGATGTCCTGGTTCCGCTTGTCATTGAATCGGATGAGGAATGCACCGTGTATATCGATCAAAAAAAAGCGGGAAAAACGATTTTCAGAAAAAATCTCTTCTGGGGCAGGGAATATCTCGTCGAAGCCTTGTATGAAAAAGAAAACAGGACGGTCTTCAGTAACATCATCGATACCACGCAGCCCATTTCCCCTATTATCCTCCCGTCGAAAGGAAGCGTCTCACTCGATTTCTCATCATCCTTTTCAGCGTCAATCGACGGCGAAGCGCCCCTGGTTCTTCCCCATACATACGGCGGCCTCGTTCCGGATATTTACCGGCTTCGTGTTTTTCTGGACGATCCCGCCTGGAAGAAAAAATGGCTTATCTACGACAGGCGACTTGAAATCACCCCCTTCTCCTCGCTGTCGCTTGAACAGAAAGAGATCATCGATTACAGGGACCAGTGGGGTCTCATGTTCGTTCCCTCCGCCCTCCAGTTCTATAACCGCGAACCGGTGAAGGGGGCGCTCTTACTGAGTGCATTTACCGTTTCCACCCTCTGCACCGGTATTTCCGCGTTCGGGTGGTTTTATTTCGACGGGGAACATAACCGGCTGGTCGATAAATGGAAAAAAACCGGCAGGCCGTCTTTTATAAACGAAGCCAATGATGCAAGAGATATGAAAGACCTCTGCGGAACACTCATCATCTCGGGGATCGTCGGCGCCTCGGCGAGCTGGCTCTATTCCGCCATTGATGGGACGATCACGAACCGGCATTTGTACGAACTCATCCGGCGGTAATTTTTTTATACCTCAGCGAGGTAAACGATGCGTTCAGGCGATTTATTGTATGAGTACTCAACACAGCAGTCATTGGAGGATATTATGAAAAAAGTCATGAAACATTGTCTTTATTTATTTCCCGTTATTACGGTTTTACTCATTCTCTTTTTCACAGGATGCGAGGAACTCTTTCCCCCCGAAGGCAAAGGGGATCTGGAATTGACTATTGAACCCGACATTGATTCGGTGATGATTGACAAGTATGAGATCGAACTTTTCGGACCGGACAGCCGGTATATAAAAAAGGATATCGAAAACAACAAGGAAACCTTTACCGGACTCGCTGCCGGCGACTGGGGAATCACCGTAAAGGCAATTTCAGAAGACGATACGGTCATTGGAGAGAAAAACGAACATGTCAATATAAAAAGAGCGGATAAAGCAGTCAAAAAAATACATATTGTGACAACGACAACAACATCAATAGAGACACTACCGACATCACTACCGACATCACTACCGACATCACTACCGACATCACTACCGACATCACCACCGACATCACCACCGACATCACCACCGACTTATAGTGTTTCTGTTTCAGCCAATAGTTCCGGCTATGGAAGCGTCGCTATAAATCCCGCTAAAACAACATATGAAGAAGGAGAACAAGTGACGATAACGGCTGAAGCATATACTTGTTATCAATTTGATAGTTGGACTGTAAATGGAGAAAATGCCGGAAACTCGAATCCCTTATCGTTATATGTATATAAAAACATGAGTATTACCGGTAATTTCAGTAAAAGCGGCGACACTCCGCTGATATATAAACTGAAAAATCAAAAAAACAGAGAGATGATCAATTATGGCTGTTATCCGGATCTGGTTACCGTCGAACCGAATAAAAGCTGTTATCGTTATGGAGATGAAATGACGCTTACCGCTCATAACCAATCATGTGGTTCGGGAGGATACAATGCCTCGTATACATTTTTACGATGGGAAGATAAGAACGGTAATGAAATTGGAACAGACAAGTCACTCATCATTAAAGATTGGAATACAGATAAAGCAAAAGAAGAGTATGTGGCAAGATACGACGTATATCCGGTTCCCTGAACCTGTTTCTGAGAAAACCGTGGGTGTTGGAGTCATGCTTCAACACCTTTTTTATTTTAGCCAAAAATCCTTGATTTAAAAATCAATTATGCTATACTCCCTATAAAATTGTGCAAAAACCAGGAGGTGCATCCGTCATGAGAACAATCATCGTTATCGCTATCGCGCTCGTTGTCATCATCATCGCCGTAGTTCTTTTTTTTATGGTCTTCATGTCCGGGCCCGATCTTGAGCAGTACGAATTTCTGAAAGACCCCAGAATCACGAACATGGAAGATCGGCGGGTGCTTCAGGTAGAGGTTTCGGGGAGCCCGGAGGAGGTTCTGCCAAAGGCCTTTTCTGCCCTCTATTCCGAATACTTCAAGATGCCCGGCGTGCCGAAGGGGCCGGGCCAGTCCGCCCCCCTCCTTCGCTGCAATGTGCCGGTCGACAGGCCGCTTTCTGAGCTGGCCGGTCAGGGGTATGTGACCGACCGGACATGGTATATCGGGCTGCCGGTGCCGTGGGCTTCACAGCTTACCGAACCTCCCGGGAAAGGGGAACCGAAACCGGAGATCGCTACATGGGAATACGGTGAGGTGGCGGAAATTCTTCATATCGGCCCGTATGAAGATGAACTGCCGACCATCGAACGCCTTCAGGATTTCATAAAAGCAAAAGGCTACCGCTTCAAGGGCATCCATGAAGAGGAATACCTGCGGGGACCGGAGAAGCCCTTTACCAAACCGGAGGACTATTACACGATAATCCGATACCTCGTCGAGAAGATCAAGTGACATTGCTTAAAATTATCCGGATCTCACCCGATATGCTGATTATAGTATTCTTTGCTTGACAACGGCAACCATTCATCATATCATCTATATACTGGAAAACAAACCAAAAACGGAGAAATAAAATGGAAATAAAAAACGAGAAAACAAAAACAATTCGGCTGATTTTTCTGCTTACCGTATTGATCGCCGCATCAGGTGCAACCATCTATGCCGAACCCCGTTCCGGCGGTTCGTATTACAATTACGGGGAGGCGCTTCAGAAAGCGATTCTCTTTTACAAGGCGCAGCGTTCGGGCGATCTTCCGGACGACTACATTCTCCCCTACAGGGCCGACACCTGTATGGACGACGGCAAGGATGTCGGGCTCGACCTCACGGGAGGCTGGTTCGACGCGGGCGACCACGTGAAATTCGGCATGCCGATGGCATACACGGCGGCCCAGCTCGGATGGGGGGTTTACGAATACCGTGACGGGTTCGAGCGCGCCGGTCTTCTCGACGATATACTCGATGAAATCAAGTGGGCGCTCGATTACTTTATCAAATGCCACCCGTCTGCGAATGTCTATTATTATGACTGCGGCGACGGCGAATCGGACCACAGCTGCTGGGTGCCGCCCGAAGTCGTCCATCTTTTTACCGAACGCAATTCCTTCAAGGTGGACACATCCACCCCCGGTTCCGACGTTGCCGGTCAGGCGGCCGCCGCTATGGCGATCGGTTCTATTATTTTCGAACCGACGAACCCCTCGTACGCGGCGACCCTCCTCACCCACGCGGAACAGCTTTTCTCGTTCGCGGACACCTACCGGGGCAAATACCCCCTCCCGGCCTTTTATATGTCCGGGGGGTACCTCGACGACCTCACCTGGGCCGCCGTCTGGTTGTATATCAAGACGAATAATGAATCATACCTCGATAAAGCGCTGTCGTATATTCCGATCGGTTCACTCGGGGGCCACCACACCCACTGCTGGGACGATGTCAGCTACGGCGCCGTGCTTAAAATGACCCAGATAACAAAGGACCCGGAGTATGTCGAAGCGGTCGAGGCGAACCTCGACTGGTTTCTTCCCGGCTCGGGGGTCGCCTATTCTCCGGGCGGACTGGCGTACCTTTCCAACTGGGGGGCACTCCGCTATGCGACAACCGCCGCGTTCCTCGCATTTGTCTGGTCGGACGACGATTCGGTGGGAACAGCCTCAAAGAAAGCCACCTACCGCGAGTTCGCTGAAAAACAGCTCAACTACGTACTCGGAGACAACCCCAAGGGCGGGAGTTACATGGTCGGATTCGGCGAAAACCCGCCGCAGCACCCCCACCACCGGACCGCGCACTGCTCATGGCTGAGTATGCTCGATGTACCGACCTTTCACCGTCATATCCTTTTCGGCGCCCTGGTCGGCGGACCGGATTCGAACGACATACCGAACGACGACGTGCGGGACTACACATTGAACGAGGTCGCCGACGATTACAACGCGGGGTTTGTCGGGTCACTCGCGAGAATGTATTCGGCCTACGGGGGCGAACCGCTCGCCGGCTGGCCGCAGCCGGAGGATTTCAGGCCGCCGGAAGAAGAAGCCCTGACCGAATATTTTGTCCGGGGATGGATACAATGGGAGGGTCCGAGTGACGTCCATGTGCTTTTTCAGGTGAACAACCGCTCCGCGTGGCCGCCGACCGTACGGTCGGGAATGTCCGCCCGCTATTTTATGGATCTCTCCGAGGTTTTTAATGCGGGCTATTCGACGGGCGATATCAAACTGGCGTTAAAAGAAAGCGACGAAGGGGGATCTGTTTCCGGGCTCAGTCAGTGGGCCGGCGATGTTTATTATTTCACCGTCGATTTTACCGGCACACTCATCCACCCCGGGTACTGGGATAAATGCGAAAAAGAGGCGACGGTCAGTATTTCCAGCCCCGTTACCGGCGGGTTCGGGAATGACTGGTCGTATCAGGACATAACGACAAATCCGGATTATGACTGCAAGACATTCAAGGGAAAAACGGAATACATCCCCGTCTATGACAATGGTGTGCTTCTCTGGGGTCTCGAACCGCCAGGGGGCGCTCAGACCGCTCCGCCTGCGGCAACCCCGACGGGTCCTCCCGGACCGACGAATCCCGGTTCGCCTACCTCGCCGCCTTCAGGTGTATTGGGTGATGTCAACGACAGCGGAAGCATCGATATCGTCGACGCGCTTCTTGTCGCCCAGTATTATGTGGGTTTGAGTCCGGAAAATTTCAACAGCGGCATGGCGGATGCCAACTGCGACAATACGATCAATATCGTCGATGCGCTTCTCATCGCGCGGTATTACGTGGGACTGATCGACGAACTCTGTTAGACGACGGCATCCATTTTCGGGGGTCCGTCAAACTCTCAACCTCTTTGTCCGTGTTCCCGGTAATATTCCAGCACCTTGAGGGCAAACCTGCTTGAAACGGTTGCGGGCCCGCCCCCCATCTCCATACCGACTTCGATTACCTCGAGTATTTCGGCTTCCTTGGCACCCGAACGCAGCGCTTCCCCGATATGCCATTCCATACAGGATTCGCAATTGATCGCGATTGAAATACCGACCGCTACAAGCTCCTTTGTTCGTTTCGGCAGCACCCTGTCGGTAAAGGCCGCCTTTTCCATTTTCAGAAAAGCCTTGTAAACCGGTAAATCAAGAGAAACAAAAGAATTATGGAAATGTTTCCTGCCCTGCCTGATTTCCTTTATTTTGTTATCAAACGACTCATCCACGATCTTTACCCTTTCAATATAAACGCGCCCACGAAACCCGTTTTACGGGAATAGCGAGGCAATGGAAATACATGCGGACCAATAACCGGCAATTCACCGGCTATTTATCGTCAGGCCAGCCGTTTCAGGCAGACGATTGTCAAATCATCGCTTCGCGGCTCTCCGTCAAGAAAATCCTCGACACTTTTACATATGCCGGAGACGATTGCATCTGCCGTTTCATCTCCCTCGATTTTTTTAATACGATCGAGAAAAAGTGACCTGTATGATTCATTGTTTTTATTCCGGACATCCGTTACCCCATTGGTATAGAACAAGAGATAATTCTTGAGCCCTACGAGCGCGGTTCCTTCCTCCAGGGTTGTAACATACTGCTCCTGCCTAACAATACCGCATGCCTGGCCCTCTGTTTTCAATTCCTCATATGTTCCGGTTTTCGGATTATACAGTATCGCGGGCTCATGCCCGCTGTTCGCATACCGGAATACATGTTCACGGGTATTCAGCACCCCGAGAAAAGCGGTGACAAAATTGGTTCTTTTCATTTTGGACATAAGCACATCATTGAGTATTTTCAACATCGTCAACGGGGAGAAAGTAGCGGCATTCGCGCCCCTTATGATAAAATCATGGACGGCGGTCGAAAGGATACTCATCGCCGTACTCAGGTATAGCGCGGACTGTAGTCCCTTGCCCGAGACATCGCCGATGATGAGGAGAAAATTCTCTCTGTCGATCGGAAGGATATCATAGAAATCTCCGCCCACTTCACCGGCCGGGATGGAAACAGCCGCGCTGTCGTAATCCCTGATATATGCGGCTTTTTCGGGAAGCATGAAACGCTGCACGGATGCCGCTATTTCCATTTCTTTATCGATTCTTTCTTTCCGTTTCAATTCATTGATATGTTTTACAATCTCATCCCTTGTCTGTGAAAAGCTTCGTGCCAGATTGCCGAGTTCGTCCGTCCTTGTTATATCGATAGGGGCAAGAAGATTCCCTTCCGAAACCTCTTTGAACGTCACCTGAAGGCTGTTTATCGGTTTTATGATCGAACGGGAAATGAGAAACGAAATGAAAATGGATAACACGATGAAGAGAACAAGAAAAATCATAGCGATAACCGAAATATTTCTCAAATCATCGTTCATCCGCTTTTTGGAGAGTTCGACGCAGGTAAACCCCTTTACTCCGCCGAAAATCGGATAGAGGAAATGGACTACATTTCCCTTTCCGAAATCTTTCCATGTAAAGTCTCTTATCAAGGTATGGACCGAACGGTTTTTTCTCATCCGGTGGTTACTGCTTTCGATAATCATTCCTTTTGTATCTATGACGTGAACCTGCACCACATCCTTTTCCTTACTGATCATTTCGATCGCATCGATAAGATCGAAAAAACTTTCTTCGAGGATCGGTTTTTCCGCAAGATGGGCCGCCTGCTTTGTCAGCAACTCCCCCCTGATCAGAAACTCGTTGAAGGATATCGTGTGTTGATACATTATAAAACTTATCGTTGCGAGTATGATAATCGCGATAAGCGGTAGAACGATAAGGAATATTAGCCATATAAAAAAGCTTTTCTTTGGCCTGTTTTCCATGCCGTTAATCCTTGGTCGTTTCCGTAAGCATTGAAAACTCGAGATGACCGCTGAGATTTAGTTTTTTGATATGAACATTTTTTCTTACCGCGCTGGTCAATATCCGCTGATAGGTAAAGATAAAATAGGCATTATTGTGAATGAACTCGTCCAGTCGTTTAAGCCGTCTTTCGTGTTCGCGGGGATCGGAAACATTGGCCCAGTTGTGCATATTTTCGTACTCCGGATAATTATATGGTGTATGATTGATATGCGAGAGGCTGCTTAAAAGCAGCGTATCGCAATTGAACAACATATCGATAACGGGATTATCGACGATAAAAACCGTGACATCGTACATTGTTGTCGGTTCTGTTCCCAAAATCCTGGCCATGTAAGGTGCCCGCTGATTGTATTCCAACTGTGTGACAATATCAATATCCAGATTGACATTAATATCGGCAAGGTCTTCATTTACCATCCTGATTACCGTCTCGGTGATATCGGTGGCAAATACTTTCAGCGTAAACCCCTCCCCGTAACCGGCGCCGTTCAATAGCTTCCGGGCCTTTTCAGGATCGTATCCATAGGGTTTGAGGTTCTCGTTAAACCCGAACTCACCCGGCCTCCCGATCGACGCCAGTTCGACACCCTTCCCGTATTCCGCATAACGGATAATCCGTTCCATATTCACGGCATAATTGAGCGCCCTTCTCACCCTTACGTCTCTTAACGGTCCCTTGTTTTTAAGGGATATCCATATGGAAGAGAGTACCGGTCTTTCCATAAGATCGGTATTGACATCGGCCTCGATCTTTTTACTGTATTTACCCGGCAGATGCATAATGAAATCAGCCCCGCCGCCGATAATGGTTTCAAGCCATCTGTCGACCGGCATAATTCTGAACACGAGGTTTTCGATTTTCGGAAGAGACGGATTCCAGTAATCAGCGTTTTTCGTCAACACGATCCGCTGTCCTTTATCCCACTTCAGGAATTTATACGGCCCTGTTCCGACAGGATGCTCTTTCAGTTTCTCCACAGGATAATCTTTCGGGATCACGGCACTGAACATATGCATCATATTATAGACGATGCCCGAGACTTCATACAGGACGAAATTCACCGTATACCTGTCTACGACCGCAACCTCCTTGATATGAACAAGATGGCGTGTATTCCAGATAAGGGCGGTTGCCGATTGAACGGCCGGGTCAAGATGCGTGTCGAATGTATGTTTGACGTCATACGCATCGAAAGGCTGTCCGTTATGAAACCTCACCCCCTGCCGGAGTTTGAACTGGTAGATTTTTTCATCGATCTGTTTCCAGGAAACGGCCAGCCCCGGCCTGAGATTTCCATCCGCATCGACATAGCAAAGGGAATCGTATATGATGCTGGAAAAGGTACCGATATCCGGATCATTCGCGTGAACCTGGCTCAGAGCCAGAACATCAGCGGTATAGTTTAATATGACAAAGTTATTGCTGTCCGATGCGGAAAACTCGTCGTCGAGGGTTTCATGGATTACCGTTTCATCTTTTCTTTTTGTCTCGCACGAACATACAAGTACGGTCCAGGCCAGAAGAAGCATTATTATGTTTCCAGCCTTCATCTCCGGTCTCCTTTCAGGAACAATACAGGATAAAAGACTTGCCTTACTAAAATTGTATAAACATTAGAAAAAAAATCCAATTTTTTCGTCTATATTTTACGGAACCTTATCATTTTCTTTACAAAATGTTAAGCCGGACTTTCCCCAAAACGGATTAAGAAAAATCATCCCGAGAAGGCCGCATCTACTGTCATTAACGGGAACCCTGTTCTTATACGTTCAGGACCGAACCCAAACGCTTGAGGTTCTCCGAGGAAGGATCGATAAACCGTATCCCAAAGCCTTTTTTTACGATTCTGTTGAACCTGTTCTTCACAACTTCACTCCTGACGACTTCCGCACGGCATTTTAACACGACGGTATTTTTATATTCTATTTCAATCACAACCGTTCCATTTATTCTGAAAAGCGACAAATCGTCCGTTTTCACAAACGCGCCGCCCAGCGAAATATCGCGGGTGCGAAGATTGACCGTTTTGGTATAACCGCCTGCGATTCGCCGGGTTATCGCGACATCGAGTTCCCGCCTTTTTCTGATGTACCGCCGCTTTTCTCCGCCGTACCTTTTCAGGAAAAATCTCGATTTGAGAAAACGTATCGCTTTCGCAGGTGCATCGGTCTTGAAAAAAAGAAAAGCAATAATTCCGGATAACAAAATGATCGCGGCCGTGACGATAACGGCAACAGCATAAAGGCCGGGCTTTTTCGTCAGTTCCGTTTTCTGAAGGTAGTTGCCTGTCGAAAAATCGATGACATGTTCGCCGGGAACTTCCGCCGTCTCCTCGATTGCTATGTCATCGTAATAGGCGATTCCCGTTGTTAGCTGGCCGTAAAAACCCAGCCGTACGACCACGGGAAGCTCCTCCTGATCCGGCCCGGTTTTTCCGTACACGACAACGTGTTCCCAGTGCGAGCCTGTATCCCTGAGGTCCCTCGAAGTGTTTTTCAGACCGAGTACCGTAATATTCGCCCCCGTCTTGTCTGCGTCCGCCTCGACGATCTTTATCCAGCAGGAAAGCCGGTAAAAGGTATCCGGTTTGACCCCGACCCATTGGATCGCCCTCGAATCATTCGGGAGAATATTGGCGATCGCGAGGCTTCTGTTGCCGGAATGGCTGTCGGCCTCATTGATATAAAACCGGACCGCGTCTTCGGTTTCCAGAAACGCATCGTAACTCCACATCGCGACCGACCCCATATAATCCTCTTCAAAGCCGCCGTTGCGTATGAGGTTGGTACCGGCAACGACGCGGAAGCATAGACACAGGAGTAAAATAAAAAATATCCGATAATACCCTTTTTTACGTATCATTACTATTTATTATATATGTATTCGCTTTTCATGCAAGTTCGGCGTCGATTTCTTTTTGAAGGGATTCATAAATAAATTGGTATATCTTGTCCCTGACGGCGGATTCGATATAGGCGCCGAACATGATAATGTAGACGGGTTCGCGGTCTATCGTATACCGTTTCCCCACGATTTCCCCTTTAAGGGAACAGATTTTCCCTTTCAGGTGAAGCTGAATGTCTTCGAGAAGCTTTTTCCCTTCGAGGTATTCGCTGAGGTCCTTTCCGAAACGGCACGCCATGCCCACCGAACTGATATCATGGAGGACGCCTTTGTGTACCTGTTCCGAGATTTTGAGGCTGACGGAGACGGACGGCATTCCCCTGCAGTCGATCCTTATATATTTTCTCTTCCCTTTCGCCTCGACGGCTTCCAGGGCCTTTATAATGATGTCCTTGCACTGAGCATAACTCGTCCGCAGCCGGATAAATCCGCACTGTATCCTCGCTTCCAGCAGATACTTTTTTGCCATGTCCGCCGTCCCGTAAAAGGTGAGTATCCCTATCCGGACACCGGCCGTTTTTTTGTCGGTCATGAGATTTCTTATATACACTTCCCATTTCTTTTCCGGGAGAACGGCGTCGAGATTGATAAAAAGAACCGACGATCTGTATTTTGCCAGAATCGACGGAAGTTTTTTGTGATCGTTGATGATATAAGCCTGGTATTCGTTTTTAACGATTTCGACAATGAGTTTTTCCTGGATAATATTGTGGGGGTAGAGGAAAAATACCTTGCACTCGTAAACATCCCCGTCGTCTTCTTCAATCGCTTCATCGACATCTTTCCTTTTAATCTCCCTGATAAAAAAATGCTTCTTCAACGAAGGCGAGAGAATGTTCGCGAGTTTCTTTTTCACATTCTGAGAATAAGCGGCATAATCGTTACCGCCGCTCAATTCCACAAAGCGCTTCGCGTATCTGGCCGACTCCATGCCCGTTGTCACATCATCGATCGCTTCTATATTATCGCAAAATGCCGTTCCGACACTCGTGGTAAGACTCATCTCGTATTTCGCGAGTTGGAAGGGGGACTTGATCATTTCGATAAACGCCTGTGTCCTGCCTATAAAATACTCGTCATCGATGACTTCCCGGTTATCCAGCAAATGCACATAGGAAACGATAATAAAATCATTATCGGAACATTGGTACAATTCCTCGCTTTCATATAAATATCCCTGAACCTTCCGTACGATCTGTTTCAAAAGTTCCTGGAGGATCTGGCGGTTGACGATGGTACAGATATCGTCATAACCGTCGATCGAAAAAGAAATGATAAAAAATCTCAATTTCTCTTTTAGCAATGGAATCATGTCCTCGATATTCTTCAGGAGAAGATGCTGGTTCGGCAGACGCGTAAGGCTGTTGAAAAAGAATTTTTTTTCGATCATCACCATGTTTTTGTATTTGTTTTCGTAGTATCCGGCGATATGCGCCTTTTTAGCAAGACACGCGTTTACCGCACCGAGAAGATCCTGCGCGGAAAAGGGTTTTATAATATAATGATCGACACCGATATTCAGACCGCTTCGTATTTCCCTGATATCCGCCTTATCCGTTATCATGACAAAAGGAACAATCTGTTTCATCGGGTGTTTCTTGATTTCCCTGACGAGTTCGTATCCGTCTTTTTTCGCCGGGCGTGTATCGCAGATAATGAGATCATACTCCCTCTCCAACGCCAGCCTGAATCCCTCTTTCCCGTCGGACGCCTCTTCGACCTTATTGCCGCCTTCGGAAAGGACGGTGGCGGCCGTTTTGCGGAGAATTTCATCTGATTCGATTATCAGCAGTTTATTCATGGTATCGGTTACTTTTTATCATAATACATGGACCGCGGCTTTTCAAACAAATATCATGTAAAAGGCCGCCGTCCGTAAAACGGCGGCCTTTTACCGGATTGCCCTTACAGAATACCGATCCGCAGACCGGCCGAAAATTTCGGTTCGACCCCGCCTTCGATATCGGAGGAAAGCACCCACAGATCGAACTCCGTGTAGATGCTGTACGTATTGAACGCCGTCATATCCTCAAAATGGAACTTCGCCACTTCCCACTGAAAGAAAATTGCGCTGATGACGAGTCCCTTGTCCGTAAACGCGATCTCGTCATCGGACATGGTAAAATATGAGAAATTCGCTCCCAGCGCAAAAGACATGGAGAAAAAAGCCCAATCGGGTCCGAATAAATAATCGAACGGGAGTTTGAAAATATTAGCGATCAATTTCGTTCCGATCACCAACCCTGAAAACCGTCCCGGCGGGGCGATCCCCGCCTGAACCTGAAGCCGCACATTCTGGTCGAAAAAGGTAAGACCGAGTCCAGCGTTTACGACAGTGGCGCCGAGTACCTGTGTATCGAAATACATTCCCTGTATGAACTCCGGGATCGAATATCCCGATTTGTCGCCCTTCCTGAGATTGATGGAAATATCCTCAAGACCGTTTTCATCCGAGGCCGTTCCCAGCACACTGATTTTATCATTGAAGCGTTTCCCTTCTTCGGGATTGAGGATGGTGACCGCCGGTGCCAGGTCATCGTTATTGACGATCGCTTTGGTCACAGCAAAGTGGTCACCGCAGGAGGCGCGAACCATAATCCGGACATCCCCGTCGGTAATATTCTGCGTTTCGAGTCTGAACTTCCATTTTTTTGTGCCTGATGCGGATTTGAATGACTTTCCGTTATCGAGACTCACCTCGATGCGGTCGACGGAATTCTTCTTGAGCAGCCGTTGATATTCTTTGTAGGCTTCCCCCGCCTCCTTTTCGACGGGATCGAGAAAATACCCGGCTTCGCCTTCGAGCCACGGCCTGTCGGTGATGAAATCTCCTGTTTTGAGGTTGGTAATCTTTACCCAGACCCCGCTTCTCCCGTATATGAGCTTTTGTTTTCCTGATGAAAGCGAACTTCCGTCCTCGAGGGAGACCGCCGTTTCGATCACATGTTCTCCGTCGGAAAACTCATCGGGAGAACATTCCCGGCTGAAATAACCGTATTCGTCCACATCGATGGACTTAAGAAGAACATCATCGACGAGTAACGAGACAGCTTTAACCGGTTTTTCAGAAATCACCCTGCCGCACAATGTGAAATATCCGGAGACCGATTCTCCGTCCGTCGGGAATATCTGTTCGATCCTGTTTACCACCGTTTTCTGCTGGACCCGTATGTTCCGGGTCAATATACTCACATTCTCGCCCCTGTCAGCGGCCTCGAGCTGAAGATTGTACCACCCCGCTTCGAGATCACTGATATCGATCCATTGTGAAAAAACGCCGTCCGTGGCAAGGCGGAATTCTCTGACCCCGCCGTTTTTCTCCGTTCCCGGCTCCGCATACACCGGAGCTATTTTCAAAGTGAGTGACGCCACAATGATATTGTCGAACACCCTTCCGTCGATCAAACAGGCGTCGTCTGCAATCTGTCCGTCAAACGGCGCGTCAAGGGAGAGAACCGGGGGGGTGTTGTCGACGTTGAGAATAGTCGCGTGAATTCCCTCCGTCCCGGTATTGTCGACCGCCTTTACCAGAATGCGGTGGACCCCATCCGGGAGGAGCGCCGTATTTAACCGGTACGACCATTCTTCACTGCCGTTCATGAGACTGTAGGAATTACCGTTATCGAAGGACAAGGAGACGTTCCTGATGCCATTGGCATCTTCGGATATTCCCTCGAGTTCGATGATTCCACGCGCGGTTACTTCGATATCCGGTTCATTCAATTGTGAAACGGGCTCCGCTTTTGAAACGAAGAATCCCGATTGGACGACATCTCCCTTCAATCCTCCGATATCCTCGGCCTGGACTTCGATCGTATGTTCGTTGTCGGTAATGTCATCGAGGCGGACCGGGATGCTGAAACTGTTCCCGCCGTCGATTCTGGTGAACTCATTGTCATCGATCCGGTATGAGATACCGGCCACCCCGTCGTCATCGAATACCATTCCGGAAATAATGAAATCGCTGCGAAGAACCGCGCCGTTCTCCGGTATCTGTATCTCAACGACGGGCTTGTCCGCTTCGAAATCGATCGACAATTCCGGATTCATCACGGATGTATTGCCTCCTTCATCCGAACTGCGGATAAAGAATTTTTCCGGAATCGTTTCGTAGGAGGCCAGATCGACATTACGGGAAAACACCTTTCCCGTCATTATTTCTTCGAAGGTCTCACTGTTATCACTGAACTCCGTTTTCGTTATTCTTCCCGCATCCTGAACAAGACCGGTGACGGTGAACGTTCCATTCACCTTTTGCGTTATCTCCGGCGTAATAAATGAGATAACCGGCGGTTCCGTATCCTTTTTCAAAAGAACTCGCCGGGTCGCTATGTTATTACCGCCATCCTGCGCCCGGATGACCAGCGAAAAGTCGCCGTCGGCGATTCCCTGAAGCATAATCTCTTCGAAAATGACTACCTCGTCCCCTTCCCGCGTCATAGTGAGAAAGGAAAACGTGGCCCCGCCGTCGGTCGAATATTCGACATTGTCGATACCGGTATTGTCGTGCGCCCTGCCCTTGACAACGAGCCGTTCGCCGACCCAGGTTCCGGCGGCCGGTGTTTCCAGCTCGATTTCGGGGGGATTTGCGTCCGCCAGGAAGATATACGCATCCGAGCGGTACTCCCTGCCGTCCGCCGTCACGACAGTGATTTCGGTTTTCGGGCTTATGCCGTCTTTCTGAGCCTCGACGATAGCGTGATTACCACTCCACCGCGCATTCAGAAAATCCGAAGGGGGGTTCAGAGTCACCGATGCGATCTCCCTCCCGTTGACAAATCCGACAAACGGACGACCCGGCTTCATCGCGACCGATCCGTCATCCGCGATTCCGGAATCGATAAAATATAGCCCTTCCCTGTCGTTGCCCTCACCGCCTGCGGTATCGACGGCAAAAAAGAAGGATTGATGAGCCGCGGCCCCTCCCGCTTTATCGTACACCCGGATTTCGACTTCATTTTTTCCGAACGGGATATCTTTCGGCAGCCCCAAAGAAAAACCGCCACGTGTTTCGCCTTTTTTGACGCTTACGGAAAGCTTTTTAAACTCACCGCCGTTCACCCGGTATTCCCCCTTCACGACGACGGCACTCAATTCGCCTTCGAGTTTCGCTTTACCGTCGGCGCAATAAATCGTCATGCCCGGATAAAAACCGGTTTGTTCCTGTGAGCCGTCGACTCCACTTATCGTAAGCTGGTTCAATTCCTGACTGAAATAAGAAAAATCGGAAACAAAACGAAAAGCAGGAGAATAAAAGACCTCGTCCCTGTCCGTCGTCACCTTGATCTTTGCCTCTCCGTCGAAGCTGCCGGAAGACGGTGTGACGGTAATACTGCCGTTTCGTTCGGAAACCGACAACTCCGGAATGTCGGGTTCAAGGGAAACCGACGCCACCCTGTTGCCGTGAAAAAATGCGTTAAACGGATAGTCGGGAGAAAGAGGTACGCGACCGCCCTCGAGCCCCGCATCCGCGTAATAGATGCCGGGGGGCCCCTGCCGCTTCGCATAATTGGTGAGATAGACGAACGATATGAATTCGGTTTTCCTATCATGGACATCGATCGCGGTAACGGCGAACTTGACGATGCCGTAGGGGAGGTTTTTCGTTACCGGGATTTCAAACTGCTTGAGAAAACCATCCGACGTATTTTTCAGGGAGAGGGATTTTTCCGGTTCGCCTCCGATTCGGTACTGCACCTGTTTGAATCGTTCATAAGCGGTTATGGAGCCGCGGAGAAGGGCATTATCGTATCTGTCGACCGCCATACCGGGCAGAAAATCCGAGGTTTCCCCTTTTGAGACAAGGCTTTCCATAGTAATCGCCGCCGCCGCCCCGGTATGAACAAACTCGACCTTTTCCCGATCTCCCTCGACACCATTGATATCGATACCGTAACAGGTAATCCGGTGTTTTCCCGGCTCGAGATTGTCGAGTGTAAAGGAAAATCCTTCTTTTACCGGTACACTCACCGCTTCACGATTATCGATCACATAGACCAAAGAAGCGCATCCGTCATCGTCATCGGCAAAACCGTAAACCTCCACATTCCCGCTCGTTGTCCCGTCCGGTGTGGGCTGCAGAAGCCTTATCACCGGCTTATCCGCTTCACGGTCGACTGGTATTTTTAGATTGACCGTCCTCGTGTTGCCGGTAATATCGGTCACCGTAAAGGCCACTGCCTCCGTCGCGCCCGTAAATCCGTGAAAAGCGAATTCTTTCGACCAGTAGGGATTTCCCGCCACAAGCCCTATTTCACCCGTCTCATCTCTCCATTTGTAGGTAAGCGACTGTATTCCGACTGAGTCCGTCACTTTTCCGACAATTGTCGTTTCTCCTTTGACTTTCTCCTCGGGGGGCGGATACAATATTTCCAATTCGGGTCCCTCGTTATCCACGAAAAAGAGAAAGGATGCGTAGCCGGTGGAACCAAGGGTATCGACACTCTTCAGCCAAAACACATTCGGTCCCTCTTCCTTTTTTTTCGTGTCGATCGAAAGGCTGAAATAGTATGCGTCTTCCTGCTTGTCGTACCTGAGTTTGAGACGTTCGAAATTCTTTCCATTGTCTTCACTCACATAACATTCTTCGATACCGTTTTTGTCGGTAACATAGCCTTCGAGTGCGGTTTTTCCCGACACGAGGGCGCCGCTTTGTCCTGATGTAAAATAATGTACCGGCCTCGAAGTATCGATATAGAAAGCCCTCGAGAGTTCTTCCCCCTGAGTGCCATTGATATCCGTTCCGCGCACCGTCAGAGTATGTTTACCGTCGGCCAATCCCTCCGTCGAAAGCCTGAACGACCAGAAATCCTTTCCCTCCGCCTCGACAAACTCACCGTCATTGATTTTAACCTCGACTTTTCCCACCCCGTCGTCGTCGACGCAGGTGCCGACAATGTTCAGGTGGCTGCCGCCGACCCGCATACCCGGTGTTGGATTGGTGATCCCGATCTCCGGCAGGTCGGACGAGGGATCGATAAATATATTGATCGGCCCGCCGTAGGTGATATTTCCCGCCCGGTCCTTTCCCTGGACGATGATATTGTACATCCCCTTCTTGAGACCCGACACATCGTATTCATAATCCCAGTTTTCCAGCCCGTTTGCCGTGTTGTATGTGTTGAGGATATTCCCGTCCATCTCCGGAACGGGAGTCGGTGAGATCTCGTCCCCGTCCTGTGCAAACGCGAATGAAGTTGTTATGATCAAAAAAATGCATAGTGATAGTGCTATTCCGTATCTCATCACGACCTCCTCTCTTAATTATTAGGCATGAGTTTGGAATATTCAATATGATTACTCAACCACCCGACAACGGGAAGATCCAGTCCATTGTTCGTGTACTCATCGATATTGGTATGGTTGAATTGTTCCATACCGCCTTTCGGAGGTGTGAAAGCCGGTATCGCCATAATTTCCCAATTTCCCGAATATGCTTCCGATGTTCCGCCGCCGAGAACGCCATGGTCGAGTGAGGCCATGGATGTCGTGGGATAGGCCACCCGTAACGGATATTTTGTTCCATTATACGAATCCGAATAATACGAGAGAAAAGCAATCCCGTCGATAACCGTTATATCCGTCCACGTACCGACAGCGAGATATGCGTCGATCGTGTAGACGGCGACCGCTTTCGTCGCCCAGGTAATCCGCGCGAACTTGAGATTCGCGTTTCCTCCGTCATAATAGGCAAGGTACACATAAGTTCCGTCATTGGTTACAGAGACATACGAACCGCAGAACGGGGTGGAATCGACCACAAGCTGTGTCCATGTCGCGCCGCTATTGGAAAGGTTGCCCGATGTGTGATTCGACGAATACCGAATTTTTAGATTTGAAGCGGTCTGATCGTAATACGCGATCGCGATATCCCCGCCGATCTTTGTCATCGCGGTGTACGCGCTCGAGTTGCCCGATGTTCCAGGAATGGCGAGATTCCCATTGGAGGCAATCCGGTAATCGCGGGTCGGTTCATTGAGGTTGTCCGAGGTATCGCCCGTTGTCTGGAAAGAAAAGAACTGGATCTGTTCACGTGCGGGGTGTGAGTCGTAGTAGCTGATATAGACCTGTGTTGCCGAATCCGTGCCTTCGACGATGATGTTCGGATATTTGAAGCGGTTCAGCTGCCTGCTGTCTCCGGATCCGCCGTTTACCGTGCCGTCCCAGTCGGACCCGGCCAGTTCGATTACGCCATTGACGCCGGCGTATGAATCATCGATCCTGGCACCCCCCTGTTTGTTGTTGTAGTTCAACTGCAGATATCCGATAGCATTCCCGGAAAAGGCGTCTTCCGATGAGACGATGTAGTATGTATTGTCGCTGTTCCGCGCGATCGCCGTCTGCCGCTCGAACCACCTGCCGACGAGAGAGGTAGAAGCGGAATCGCCGGTCGTAATGTAGGTATAGCCGTTATTGTCATTGCAGTAGGAGAATATCGGCTGATCTCCGGCCATGTACATGTCCGGATAATAGAAGGTCTGATTTCCCACACTGCTCATGACTTCGGTCGTGTCCCACACATGGAGATACCGGTCGTCTTTCCACTGCGTCGTCCTCGGCATATTGACCTCGGACTCGAGGTTATTGTCCGTGTCCGCGTTCATGTTATTGAGAGTCGGGACACCGTTGATGAATACGGTCAGGTACCCGGACCGGGTTATCTGTTTCCGGATTCTCAGCTGCGTCTGCGTGGGTGTTCCTGTGATGTTTCCGGTAATATCCAGCCCGGAAGGCGATGTAATGGGCGCGGAGGATATTCTAACATTATTCGGTCCACCAAGATTGTAGCCGGACACGATAAAATAATTGGATGGATTCGAATTGAGGTCGTAATCGATCGAATACTTGCCTGTCGAACTTCGGAGCACATCGATCGAAAGCCCGTATCCGGAGGCGTTCGAGATGCTCGATATATAAGGAACGACATCGTAATCACAGTACGAATTACTGCTGTTCGCATAAGGATCGTTTACAGCGAATGTGGCCCGTATATCCGGACCCGCGGCATTGGTGACCGTAGTGGTATCCCATGTGTACGACCATGTAATCTCATGCCCGTCGGAAGCGGTCAGCGACTGTGTGAGGATCTTAAAATTCTCATCGTCCCTGAAGCCGTCGATATCGAGATCGGCCGGTTGAAGCATGTTTCCCACCCATTCCGCGATAACGAGACCCGAACCTGTTCCGTCAAGGGTAAGGGAAATCGTACTGATCCTGTGGTTGTCCGACGCGCTCCCCGTCATGAGAATGGTACCGCTGACATCGGCATCCTGGGGAGAATTGTCGTAGACGCTGTTTCCGGGAAGTTCGATATGCCCGTCGACGATGTGTTCCGACGGGTCCCCGTCGTCATCCGTATCGAGATCGTCGATAACGATCACCGGATCTTCCTCATCGTCCTTGTCGAATGTGACCCAGACCGTCATGGTCGTGACTTCGATATCGTCATTGTCGGTGATCATGCAGGTAAAATAGGTATCCTGATCCGAATATGAAGAAAGCGAAATATCGAGAACGGGAGACGAGCCGCTCTGAAGCGAGGTTGTTTCATGAAAAAACTCATAATCGGCAATGCCTGGAATCGTTCCTCCCGTATCCTCGGCATCGATCTCAAGGTAGAACCTGTTTCGCGCCTTGAATCTGTTACCGGACGAATAGATCGTGTTGTTATAGGTACTCTGCTCGTCGCCGTCGACCGTGTTGCTGAAATCGACGTCGCTTCCCACGGTAATGCCATTGATCTGGGGCTTGTAATTCTTGATACAGCCGGTAAATGAATAATGGGTACCATTCAGGGCGTTATCGAAAATCACATAATGAATGTCGATTTCCCCGTCCGGGATATTGGCCGATGTAAATGTCGCCCACCAGTTCATCGTCGAACCCGAAAGGGAGAGTGACTCCGGGTACCCGTCGTTGTCCCCGTTCGGTCCCGTATCGTTTCCGAACTCGTTTTTGTCGTCGATCACGATCTTGTAGGTTGTGTTACTCGTATAGGGAACGTTTCCGTTTCCGTCGCCGAAATCGAAGGTCCCGATAGCGGTCGAGCTGTCGTATACCTTCGGATTGAACACCAAGCCGCCCCGAATAAAATAGACATGTATCTCCTTTATGCCGCTGACCGCCCCGGAATCCTCCGCTTCTCCCTGCATGAGTGCGTAAACACTAGAACCGTGAATATCGCTTGACGCCCCCGTATAGGCCGTATTTTCGGGATAACTGTTATCCACATTAAAATCGATCAGCTGCAGTTTCCTGAAACCGGTGTTATCCTCCGCTCGCAGCCTGAGGTAGAGTATGCCGCTTGAATCGTCGAACTCGCCGCTGTTGATTGTTTCGGTGTCAACCGTGATATCGAAGTCGTACGTCGCGAGATAGGGGGTGGCCACCGACGACCAGCTGAGTCCGCCGTCATAGCTGATATCCAGCTTGTCGACCCTCGTGTCGTCGGTCACCCTTCCGGTGAGGTGAAACTCGCCTTTTACATACGAACCGGAGGAATGGTTTAAACTCTCGAAACCGGGTATCGTATCGTCAAAACGGAAGGAAAGCACACGGGCGTTTCCCTTGACCGAAGGAGAAATCCCCCCGTCCTTTGTATCCACGGCGACGACCCTGACCGTTATATCGCCGTTATGGCCGCCCGTGACATGATAGAGCTCGCCGTCCGAGTTGAGTGTCTGTTTCCATGTGATGATCCCGTCTTCGACCGGATACCATTTCGTTTCATCCTCGAACCTGTCGCCGGTATTCCCGATGGGAAGATCGACGATCGTGCCGTCCAGGTACCCGGTATCCAGGTCCCCGTTCAAATCGTACTGATGGGTAAAAAAGCCGTCGTTATCGAGGTCGATACTCATATACACCCCATAAAGGCTGTCATCGTCGAAGGCCGTCCCCGTTACCAGGGTGGAACCCCCGATATTCGCCCCTTCCTGGGGCGAGAGGATGGTCACGTTCGGTTTGTCCATGTCGTTATCGATAAGGAAATAGTAATCGTCTTTGGTCCTGACGTTGCCCGCCTTGTCGGTGACCTGCGCGGTCACATAAAGCCGCCACACCCCCGGCGATCCCGGTTCCTCCTCCGCGTACTCGTCGTCCGCGTAACTCTGGCTGTCGATCTCGTACTCCCAGTTGTATTTGTTCGTCATCGTAAGCTGGCTGGGGCTTTCTCCAATCCGGAGTTTTACGTCCGTGATCTGGGTGTTGTCGGACGAAACCCCCTTGATCAGAACAAGCCCGTTGACCGTACTCGAATACTGCGGATTGAGGAAGGTGATTTCGGGCAGGGTTCTATCCACGATTACCTGGAGATTGTAATATGCCTTTTTCTTTTCGATCGTATCCTCGGTCGCCTTGACCTTGATGAGTATGGATCCTTCATCGGGATCGGTCACGTTATAACTCCAGTCATCCCCGATGAGGGTAGCGAGTTCGTAGGTATCGCCGTCGTCGAGACTGACCTCGACTTGCTCGATCCCCTGAAGATCGACCGCTGTCCCGGAAATTGTGAAGTTACCGTTGATATAGGCGCCCTGTGTCGGCTGCTCCACCGTAATCGTCGGGGCCCCGGAATCGACGATAAAACCGACCGCGGGGTCGGTCGTCCGCTGATTGCCGTTTTCATCTTCCGCCCGCACGCGCAGTGAGTACTGGCCGTCGGCGAGGCCGTCCAGAATATAACTCCAGCTTACCGATTCGGTTCCCGGATTCGTTTCATCGGCCCCTTCCCAATCGACCTCGGGAACGGATTCACCGTCTTTGATGATGTAGATTTCAGTCGATCCAGCCTTTACCCCGTTTTCATCGATGATTTTACCGCTTAATCTCGCGTTACCCGACACGACGTTTTCTTCCGGAATCGAGTCTTCCGACGGGTTATATATTTCTATCGTAGGTTTATCGAGATCCTGATCGAAATTATACGATATGGAGGTCTTGCCTTCGTTAGCGAGGAAATCCTCCATCGTCGGATTCGATACTTCGCCCGAATATATCTTGAAAAGGTCTTCGATCGACATCGCATCCCCGCTGTTTGCCGTCTTGACATCGGCATAATGATAAAAATCAGTCGAGGTATTACCCGCATTGTCTTCTGCGGTGATCGAAAACGAATAACTTCCCTGCGCGGGAACATATGAAATGCTGTCAAAATAATACGACCAGCTGTTTCTTCCGTCCGCGACCTCCTGGGTCAAATCCTGCAGGGTGATCGTGATGTTTTTAATGCCAAAGGTATCAGCCGCCTCCCCTTTAATTGCAACCGTTCCGTAGTAGGAGGCGTCTCCGCCGTAAACAAGCGGAACATTGACCACGATTAAAGGCGGCGTGTTGTCGAAATAGAGAAGTATGTTCTTTTGCGTGGTTTTTCCCGATGAGTCGGTGATAATGAAAACGACATCCTTTTCACCATCGAGATATGCGGTCGTATCGACCTCACAGCTCCACGTTTTCTTTTTATTGTTGAGCGCGGCATCGATAAACGTCACGCCCCCGTCAACGGAAACCTGAACACGCGAGGTTTCTTTGTCTTCCTCGAAGTTTCCGCTCAATGTGACGATTCCGCTGACATACTCACCGTTTGAGTGGCTGGAGACGAACAGAAAAGGCGGATTGATATCCACCTTGTCGCCAAGCCCCGGTTCGAAAAGCTCGCATGAGGTGATGAAAAACATAGCGATAATAATAAAAAAAAGAGAAAGGTAAAATCTATTCATGGTAACCCCCCTTAACTGATGGAAAATCCATCAATCCGTCCTCTTTTTCGCAGGCAGCAAAAAAAAAGTGCATAAGGCTCCTTCCTCTGCACTTTTTCTCAGATTTTTTTTGGTTTATTACTAATCTCTTAGATAAATATAATATCAGAAAATCCGAAATTCAAGTTTTTTATTCAATTTTTACTCCCGGTCCCGCGATTAATGAAGGGATGATTGTGCAATCGGTATATGTTATTATACATTGAAGATGACATCATCCCGCATGATATACCGGCCGGGACAGGAGGATGAATCGGTGGGAAACAGAAAAGAAAGAAAACAATTCACGTTATATATGGTCATTAATGCTGTCTCCTTTTTCCTTCTCAGCGGGAACATCATCACCCTTTTCGCGTTGAAACTCGGGGCGGGAAACATCCTGATCGGCGTTCTCTCATCATTCCTCTATATATCCTATCTTATGCCGTTGATCGGGAGAAAACTGGCCCCGCGCTTCGGCATGATCGGGCTTATGGGGGGATTCATGCTGGTCCGGTATCTTTGCATGATCCCGCTTCTTTTCACACCCCTCGCCGGGGCCTCTGGAAATCCGGCATTGGCACTGATACTGTGCAGTACCGGTGTTTTCACGTTCAATGTAGCCCGAGGCATCGCCGTTACCGCGTACAATCCTATTATCGGGAGTCTGGCCACGGAAAAAGACCGCGGCTCTTTCTTTTCCCGGCTCGCGCTGGCGAACCACCTGGCATCGATCGCCGTCAATATCGCCATCGCCCTTCTTCTCGGCAAGGACGCGTCATTGGGCATGTATACCGTCTTCATCGGGGCCGGCATCGCAACGGGGATTGTTTCTTCCATTATCCTTCTACGCATCCCTGAACCTCGTAATACCCATATCATGCTGAATACCGGTTCGCTGCGCCGGGCATTTTCAAATGCGTTCCGGCGGAAGGATTTCAGAAGGTTTATGGCGTCCCATCTCTCCCTTTTTTTTGTCACCGCCATGATCGGTCCGTTTCTTATCGTTTTTATGAAACACGTCTACAGACAACCGGACAGCGTCATCGTTTATTTCATCGTGGCGGGTTCCCTCGGCGCCATTGTTATGGCTCTTGCCAGCGTCTTTCTCCTTGACCGGCTTGGGGCAAAGCCGCTTTATTTCTTCTATTCGCTGTTTATTACCCTGGTCTCGGGTATTTCATGCGCAGCCCCCGTCCTGCTTCACCCGTTTGTTTTTTCCGCTTATGCGGGCCTTCTTTTTTTCTTCTTCCGGTTCGGTGAATCGGGACTCAATAACGCGGGTCTTGTCTATTTTTTTTCAACGATTACGGAAGACGAACGGCTCGATCTCGGCGCCGTCTACCAGATATCGATGGGCCTTTCCGCCTCTGCCGGATCTGTTTTGGGCGGTCTCCTCCTCGACGGTATCGAGGCTGTTCCAACGATAAGCTCTCCCGATGTGTTCAGAATTTATTTTGGGGGACTGCTTGTCCTTTCCCTTTTAGTGAATATACTGATTCTCCGCCTGGACAGGCAGGGAGCGTATTCGATTAAAGACGCTTTTTCCGTCATTTTCTCACCCAGGGACTGGAATGTCATCGGTATATTGAACCGACTTCAAAAATCGGAAACAATCACCGCGGAACGGGACGCGATAAAGGCCCTTGGCGGAAAACCATCCGGATTGTCGGTGGCCGAACTCCTCCGGCGGCTCGAATCGCCCCGTTTTTCCGTTCGGGCGGAAACACTGAACGCCCTCGGCAGGTTTCCGATTACCGACACCATTGCCGCCGCTTTGATTAAAGAAGTGGCGAGACATGAGTTTACAACGGCGTTTCTGGCAGCGAAAATCCTCGGCAAAAAAATGGTAAAAAAGGCGGTGCCGGTATTGAGAAACTCACTCCGGTCGGGTGATTGTTACCTTTCGGGAAAAGCCATGACGGCGCTGGCCAGACTTGAAGACAGAAAAAGCATCGCGGCCATCGAAACGATAATCACCGAATCGGATAATCCCCGGCTCATCATTCACGGGGCCCTTGCACTCGAACGCTACCGGCACGTTCCCTCAATCGAAGCCCTGCTGAAAAAAATGTGTTCGGGGCTTCGTCCGTTCATACAGGACGAAATCATCCTCGCCGTTTCCGGAATCATCGGATTCGGTTCCTTTTTTTATCCGCTTTACCGGCTGTTTCTCCAGAGCGGGGAAAGGGCCCGTATCCTGCTTTCCGAAACAATCGATAAAAAAGCTGTCCATGATAAACCGTATGATGACGCCCGCATCACCCTGAAACGAATAATCGAAGAGGGATTCGTTCTTACATGCACAGAAGGCCTTTCTCTCGTACTTAAAAACCTGCCTGAAAGCGGAAACGGGCCGTCATTTTATTTTTTGAACGTCCTCAGAAACCATCCCGATCCCCCCAAAAAACTCGTATTTTTGATGGTTGCGTATATCGTATGGCGGTCAAGCGGAGGAGGTACGACCGAATCCGACTGATTCCGGAGGATCACGGTAAAAGCATTAAAAACATCCGTAATACGACAATTGTCGGGTAAACTCGCAATAATGACGCTAACAAGGGCTGAAAAACACGCAGGGCGGCATTTTGAGGAAATAGACGAATAGGTCAATTAATGAGATAATCACGATTAATATGGAAAAACTCATCGTTTCAGTTACCGACAACAGATTCTCTTCATACGGGGAAGAAGAAGCGGTTCTCAAACCGGCGGGCGCCGTTCTGAAAATATACGATTATACTAAAGACGATGAGTTTGCCGGTGAAATTCTTTCATCTCAGGGGCTCCTCGTCAATCTTTGTCCCCTCC
Source organism: Spirochaetales bacterium (assembly GCA_016930085.1). Taxonomy (NCBI): domain Bacteria; kingdom Pseudomonadati; phylum Spirochaetota; class Spirochaetia; order Spirochaetales; species Spirochaetales bacterium. The sequence goes on along the minus strand of JAFGHO010000124.1, from coordinate 37,841 downwards.
GGGAACCCGCGATACGCCGGTTTTCCCAATGCAGGGTTATCTCCCGTTATGGTGTCGGCTATGACAATGTGGACATCGAAGCGGCGGCACGGCGGGGGATCTGGGTCGCGAACGTGCCGGACTACTGCGTGGAGGACACCTCGGATCACACGATCGCCCTTCTCCTTTCAGCTATTCGCCGTATCCCTTACACCGATATGCGGGTAAAATCCGGCGCATGGAACATCCATAAGGAAGTGCGCCTTTTCAGGATAAAGGGAAGAATTTTGGGACTTATCGGTTTCGGCAGGATCGCACGTACCGTTGCACGAAAAATCGGTTTTTTCGGTCTTTCGGAAATTCTCGTATACGACCCCTACGTCGAACCCGGGATTATCAGTAACGGGGGTTGTATTCCCGTTACCCTTGAAGAACTCCTTTCACGGTCGGACTATATATCCATCCATGTCCCGCTTACCGAAGAAACGCGCGGGCTTATCGGTACGGACGAATTCCCGGTAATGAAACAGGGGGCGATTCTCGTCAATACTTCACGTGGCCGTGTGATAGATCAAGACGCGCTGACGGAAGCCCTTCTCTCGGGAAAACTCGGCGGTGCGGGACTGGATGTCTTCCGTGAAGAACCGATACCTCCCGATTCGCCGCTTTTAACACTCGATAACGCGGTCCTTTCCTCACACATGGCCTATTACAGCGAAGAATCCCTCGTCGAATTGAAGCGAAAGGCGGCGGAAAACGTCGCCGCAGTGCTTCGGGGCGGCCGTCCCCTCTATCCGGTAAATGAACCGGATACCGTATTCAGAAAGCGGTAACATCACAGAAAAAACACGAAACATGATGCCGTATAAACCCGGCAAAAACAGTAAAATTCAGCCTGTATTCTGTAACTAATACCGATTCCGAGGATTTTATTAATAAGAAAGGGACAATAACAGTAATGGAAGACCAAAGAGGAATATGAAGCTTAAGGAAACAGGTTATCATTATGAAAAGGAGAAATATGCGTAAAAAAAGCAGAAAGACCTCATCCCGTGATACGATACTCAATATCTATCTCAATGAGATTAATAAAGTGGATCTCATGTCAAAGGAAGAAGAGATGTATCACGCGCAGCGGGCGGTAAAGGGTGATGCGGTTTCCAAGGAAAAGCTTATCAATGCGAATCTGCGGTTCGTCGTTCATGTCGCCAAAAATTATCAGCACATGGGACTCCAACTGGAGGATCTCATCAATGAAGGCAATATCGGACTGATCAAGGCCATCGATAAATATGATGTCAAAAAGGGGTACCGGTTTATCTCCTACGCGGTATGGTGGATCAGGCAGCGGATTCTCAGGGCGCTGCATGAAAAAAGCAGGATGATACGGCTTCCCGTTAATAAAATATGCAACATCGCGCGAATCGAGCGTGTAAAGGAAGAACTCGAAAACAAGGACGGGATCGAAGCTAAAATAGAAGAAATCGCAAAACAGCTGAATCTGGACAAGGAATGCGTGAACGATCTGATTTCGATTTCCCGTGAAATGCTTTCACTCGACTCCCCGGCATTTAACGATGCCGATTCGGAAATTCCGCTTTGTGATTTTATCGAGGACAGCATGACCCAATCGCCGGCGGAAAGCGCCATCGACAGCTCGTTGAAGGACAATATCAGAATAATTCTGGACGATCTCGATCCCCGCGAGGCCGATATCCTGAAGCACCGCTTCGGGATAAACGGGAAAAAGGCCGGATCACTCGAAGAAGTGGGCAACCGTTTCAATATCACAAAGGAACGCGTTCGCCAGATCGTCAAAAGGGCGATCCAGAAGCTGAAAAACGACCCCCGTATCGAACATTTGAGGAATTATCTTTCCTGAGGGAGCCGGAAGCTGTTTTTAAAACCGGACAGCCGGTCCCTTAATCGACGGATTCATTGACCGTCACCGTACAGGTTCCGGGATCGTCATGGAGAAGTTCCGTTTGATATTGATCCGTAAGTGATTTGATATTCATGAAAATCGTCGAAGCGTCGTCAACTCCGATCGCCTTCCAATGGATGACGAGAAGCTCCATATCGGGATCGGGTCCTTTCCCCCCCACATCGAAACCGGCGATTCTTATTTCACCCGGAACCGAAGGATTCGCCGCGGCGAGGAATCCGTCCGCTCCGGCACTCACACCGTTATTTCCCTTATCCGCATCTACCTGCAGGACATCCGGGTCGTAATAGACGTTGATTCCGTATGCGGCTATCTTGTAGTCTTTTGTATCAAGGATTATACCCGTGTCAAACAGGTCTTCCTCGTTCACTATGAGTGTTTCCGGCGCGAACCGGATTTCAACCAGCGGTTTGTTTCCCGTCCTTTGTATCGAGATTGATTTTCCCTGTATCGAGGGTTTGATAAAAACGGCGTCCCCGGTCATGATTCTGTTTACCCTGACCGATATCGCCGTGCTTCCCGAATCTTCCGCATACCACCGCATGGAAAAAAACTCGAGCCTCGACCCGGCCCCGGTCCCGACGGTATTCGTTCCCCTGATAGTGATCGTTCCGTAGTCGTGCGTGATCTCGTCGATGAACCCGTCCCTGCCGAGCATGATCCCGCTTTCTCCTGCCGACTCGTCGATCGTTATTTTCCGGGGATCATAGGTGACGGTGATGTCGTAGTCCGCAAGGATTTTATCTTCCGTGCCGAAATAAAGGGTATTTGAAAAATGTGTTCCTTTTAACACCGCCCCGGCGCCCTCTATCGAAATACTTCCCAATACTTTCAGTATTTTCACCGTATTCGAGAACCCGGAGCGGTATTCGACCGGAAGCCCGTCTGGATTAGTCATCCCCTCGATCGTCAACGACATGTCCGTAATCGCCGTGGCGGTCGCCTTCCATGTCACGGAACACACCTCGAGATAATCGACGGGATCGTAGGCCCCGAGCGCGGACACCTGCACCTGAAGCGCCCCCGGGGTATCGTTCGCACTCACGATAAAATCGCGGCTGAATACACTCTCATATTCCATGACCCCCTGATCATAGCCGATCGTGACGGCCGCTGCATCGACCCCACCCTGCGGCGAAACGAGATAGACGGTCGTACAGAACAGGGCGAACGTGTCATGAAAGATGACTTCATTGTTCGGATAAAAGAAAAATTCCATGGTCGCGAGATCATTGTCTTCGACAATATCACCGTCTCCGGCATGCCTGCATGCCTGGAATACCAGAAGCAGGACCAGTAAGATAATGAAGGGTAATCGTTTCGTCAGGTTGTCATGACCGGTAATCATTTCTTCTTTCGCTCCTTCATGGTTATCCGTCGCTTTCCAGCCATGTGAGGACCCTGTTGAAAAACTCCTCGTGAAAAGAGCTGTTGATCTGGTTCGGATACGGGGTGGTGAATATGAGTCGGTATCCAGAATCCCAGCTCAGGCCCGCCCAGTGGTTTTCATCGGGCTCGTCGCTCGAGTCGAGAATACCGGTCGCCCCATCGAGGATATCGATCTGATCGTCGTCCGCCATGGAGATGAAAAAATCCATACCGTCGAGAAGCCCCCGCCCCAAAAGTTCGTCGTGCGAGAGGGGTGAAGTGAGGTATTCGGCGTGCAGGTAACCGGCTAAAAAATCCGGATCGAATCGCTTCAGGTGCTGCGCGATGTTATTGCCGGAAAGGTAAAGCCTGCCGCCCTTATCGCAATACTCTTCAAGCAGCGTTATCTCGTATTCGGTGAGAATCTCGATCTGTTTTGACGGGTTGTTCTGTGTGTTGCCCGTAAACCAGATCAAAAGGTCATAGGCGTCGATGAGGGATTTCGGCGGCGGTCCGTGATAGGCGGTTTTCCAGAGGGTGAAGGCTTTTCCCATCGAGGTGAGTCGTTCCGCATACAAAGCCTCCGCCGTCAAAAGCGACGCGTCTGCGACCTTTATCGCGTTGACGACCAGCACCATGGGAGTGTCGAACGCAAAGGATGCGGTCTGTTCCCGGCTTTTGGGTGTGATTGAGATAAAGGTTTCTTTGTGAATACCTGCCTGAACCCTTACCCGGTAATCACCCGGGTGTATATGATTGAAAACAATCTGGCCGTTCAAGACGCCTTCGATTCCGCCATAGCTGGTAATCCCCGCCTGTACGATCGTGTTGTCCGCAGTATCTTCCAGGAGGACCTTAATCCCTCCGACCGGTTCGTCCCTGTTCGTAACATTGACGGTGACCGTCCCGTAATTGTTCCGGGCATCGAGGTTAAGGGCATTATAAACACTCACCCTGCCGTAGCCGTATGCCGGACTGAACTCGTCGGGTCCCAGCGGGACCGCACTGTCTTCGATAATCGAACGTAATTCTACCGGGGTGAGTTCCGGCCGGGCCGATAAAAGCAACGCGGCGACTCCCGTAACAAAGGGTGTGGCCATCGACGTTCCGCTTCCGAATACATATTCGGTGTTCGAGGTGTTTTTCAGGGAATAGATGCTTTCCCCCGGCGCCGCAACACTGATATGGTTTCCCCGCGTGGAAAAATAGGCGACCTGATCCCTTCCGTTCGTCGCACCCACGGCAATCACCCCCGGATGCGCGCCCGGGTACTCGATTTTTGCCCTCCCGTCGTTTCCCATGGCCGCGACCAGCACGACGTCCCTGTTCAACGCGTAATTGACCGCGTCGTTGACCGCCATCGAATACAGCATTCCCACGAAACTCATACTGATGACCCGGGCGCCGTGATCGACGGCCCAGACAATGGCTTCGGCGATATGGGCTGTCGTGGTCTGTATATCATTACCGAATATCTTGACCGGCATGAGGGAACAGTCCCATGCGACACCCGCGATTCCCTTTCCGTTATCGCCTTTTGCGCCGATGATGCCCGCGACATGGGAACCGTGGCCGTTGTCGTCGCTGTTCGTCCCTTCCGGGATATCTTCCCCGGTCAACACGTTTCTTCCGGCGATCACCCTTCCTTCGAGCTCCTCATGTTCGCCATTGATTCCCGTATCCAGTACGGCAACGATGATCCCGCCTCCCGGTGACTGGACGGCCTCCCAGGCTTCTTCGCAGCCGGTAATCTGCGGTGAATACTGGCAGGTCGAGTAATAGGGATCGTCGGGAACATATTCACAGAGTGAATACACTGCGTTCTTCTCCGCGTAATTGACAAGTCCGCTCGACATGAGTGCGATTATCACGGTGTCGCACTCATCCCTGTCGAAAAGCCGATACAACAGCATGCGCTGTGACGACCCTTTCGGGGTGACGGTTTTCACGCGGTTGCCCGGGACAAGGACATCGATATCGCCGCAGGCGACTGATTCATCGATAGTGACGATCACCTCCCCCTCGACATACTCCCCGTTCGTTTCTTCTTCGATCAACGTCACGGGCCATGCTGTCCGTTCGCTTTCAATCGAACAGGAAAAAAGAAAGGAGAGTGACCATAATATTGTCAAAAAGGTCCATAATCGCTTCATCTTCTTCTCACTCTTCCGGCTGCACGACCGTAAAATAAAAGGACCCGTTCAGAGACAGATCCGTAAATCCTTTTCCCCCGGGAAAGGAACGGGACAACACATTCGCCCTGGGCGGGGCGTTGTTGTATTCATACAGACTCCTGACATCCCATTCATATTTGTTATTATACTGCAGAGCGGGTAACGTATATTCCAGACCGTCATCGATAAAACTGTAGGCCACAATCGTGGCATCCAGCACATTGGTGACGACAATCCAGTCCGTCCGGCGAGCCCCCTCGATAACAGGTTCGCTTTCCCATGTCAGTGTGGGAGTAATTTCGGTAATGATCGCGTTGTTCGGCGGGCCGGCAAGGGAAATGTGGTATGCCGGCAGAATCCTGACTGAAATGGCGTCCGTCGGGGGCCCCATCCCATACTGGTTGAAATACGCGAGTTTGTAATAAACGGTCATATCCGGCATGAGGGCGGGTGAATAATCGGCAAACTTGTAAAAGAAGGAATCGGTATAGGTTGTCTGGCCGGCAAGCGCGTAAGGCCCTTCCTCCGCTGCTGATTTATATATCACAATGCCATGGTAATACTTCTGAACGGAGAACTCGACGATAATCGAGGTGTCTTCCGGCGCTCGCGTGGCCGGATACGCGGCCCCGCCGATGATTGCCGAAAGCCCCGGCGACCTCGTTATAACCATACTCTTGCCGTAGGTCGTCGCAGTAATATTGTAAAAATCCTCATACGGGGACATTTCCGGGACAACGCCGTTATTCGTTGTAATTGAAAGGGGAATATTGATTTCCGCTCTGTTGTTGTTCGTGTCATAGGCAACCGCCTTTAAAACGACCGGCCCCGCGGGCAGCGTCTGGGTATTCCACCGGTAGTAGAGTGTGTCGGTGGGGCTTTCGGCAACTTCGTAATAACTCATTGAGGTAGTCCCTATTTTTAAATAAATGCTTCGGTGAAACTCGGTCGCGAAGACCGGGCTCGAGCCCTCGATAACGCGGATGTCGACGGGAACGAGCCCGGTATATTCCCCGCCGTGATCGACCCCGCTCACTTCAATGGAGGGGGGGGTGACCGAGCCGATCAGGTAATTGTACTCGCACTGGACGATCTCGACGTCGATATCATCGCCGTCGACATACACCTCCTGAAGCCTGCTTCCGGCCCGTCCTTCTTTCGTGGCCACGATATCATAGACCCCGATAACGATATTTTCGAACCGGAAGAACCCGTCGCTGTCCGTCGTTGTTTCGAGACCCGTCCCCGAAACCTCGACACTGGCACCGCCGACCGGTGCACCCCCGATACTGTCGAGGACGCGCCCGGTGAGGGGGTAAGAAACGGACTCATCTACGTCGATGGTGAAATGTATCGTTTTTTCTGATTCGATCGCCGAACCGTCCGGCGCCGCAAGACCGACGATTTCGGCGGAAATATCGGTCTCACCCTGCGCGGTCGCATCCCAGCCGGCGATCAGTAACCCGATATCCTCACCGCTTTCAAACCATGTTTCATGATTGCCCTGAATGCGCAGCATTCCCGGAGTGACGGTATCGACGGTGATGGAGAGGTTTTCATTGCCCGATTCAACACCATTTTCAATCGGCAGCATCATCGTTTCATCATAGGAAACGATAATATCAAAGGATTTCAGCCGGGAATAATATAGATCCACGGAAAGGCATAGCCTGAAGGGTTTCCCTTCGACAATAAAAGGATCGATGTAATTGGCAAATGCCAGTGAAGCCCGTGGGGTTGTGTCGATGGCGGGGATTTCATCTCCCGGATGGCGGCATGAAAGAACAAGGGTGCATATAACAGCGATAACGATATATATAAAGGAAGTAAAATGATAGAAAAAGCCTTTTTTCATTAAAAAATGACGCCCTTTTTCCTGAAACGTGATAGCTGATTGTATCAGAAAAACCTCATCCTGTCAAGATATGGAGAAATGATGCGGGTATACGTCTTGTTTTCATGCACGCTATTCGATGGTTCGGGAACTCTCCGCGATCTATTCGACCAGGACCATGACATTGAAACCGAAAAGATAATCATACGGGTCTTTACTGTCGATCAGGATGGTACCGGAATGGCTTCCGCTTTCGGAAGACGTGAAGGAGACCTTGAAATTGACGCTATCCGAAACGGCGATCGATTCGATTTCGTAGGGAAGCAACTCAAATCCGTCTCCGGTTATTTCGATCCCGGAAAGGGTGAACTCGGCATCCCCCATATTGGTCATATGGAAAACATATTGCCGGATTTGATCGATCCGTACCGTTCCCAGATCCACGGAGGTGTCTCCGGGTTTTATATTGATATTCTGATAATACACATCGATATCGGGTTCCGCCGGATGTGATTGTACGATGCTTCCCGTTATATAAAATGTAAACGGATTCCGGATACTGTCATTGCTTTTTATCGTAACGGACGCCCTGTACTCTCCGGCGTCATCGCCTTCCGACGTAAAATATATGGTAAATGCCGTTTCCTCTCCCGCTTCAATCGCGAGCGCGGCATTTGTCTGAAGTGAAAAATTTTCTCCTGAAGTATTGACGATAAGCGGCTGCCCTTCGAGGACGAGCCGCGTTTCCCCCAGATTCCGAATGGTAAACTCGATATATTTGCCGTCACCGGCGGCGATGCTTCCGAAATCAAAGCTGTCAAGGCCATTGAGAATCGGGACTTCCCGGTAAAATATGCCGATCCTGGCCGGGACCGGGGGTGTGTCGTCGGCAGGGTCCCTCATGCCTTCGAACATCTCGATAAAGAGATTGCAGCCGGAAAATAATAAAATAAAGGCAACGGTCATTAACACGGTGACGATACGTTTTTGTATATTCATTATGGGTACCCCTTTTTTTCTTTGATCTATATTACTTACGGTTCAGTTTTCCCAATATGGTTATAGTATAACCATAATTGAGCAAAAATTCAAGAAAAATGAGTTGCACAGGAATCGCCGTTACCATTCATTGCGGTTTTACCGCAGACAGCGACGAAACTGAGTTATGTATATATAAAAGAAAAAATAATCCGATGACGACGACATCAGTCTATTAATGCGGGAAAAAACGATTCCTTTTCCCGCGCGGTAATAAAAGGCGAAAAAAAAGAAAGCAGCCCGTTCAGACTGCTTTCCATATTATCTGCAATTATCTGCCGTATCAACAGAACCGGTCGACAAGTCCCACCGCGTATTGCGCGATAAGAAGGGCGTCGACGATCGTGATGTTATTGTCACAGTTGGTATCGGCGTTGTTCACATTGAAGTTCGACGGGTTCAGGCCGACCGAATACTGCGCCACAAGGAGGGCGTCGACGATATTGATGTTACCGTCGCCGTTCACATCCCCCCGGTTTCCCGCCGGCGGGTTGGTGACGGTCGGCGGATTCGTCACGGTCGGCGGCGAGGTGGACGTTCCGCTGAAAATTGAACACTCGCTCGAGGTGGAGCTGAGACCGTTCGAACCGGTAAAAATCGTCCTTCCCCAGTCCGTGGGGCTGCTTCTGTTCCAGCTGTTTACAAGATCGAGGTATTCGACGCCGCCCGAGTTTCCGCACCACGACCACGCTATCCAGCCGACTCCCTGGGACTGCGTATAGGACATGATCGTCGCTTCGTCCGGGTTCCCGTCCGAGTGGTTATGTCCGAACTCTCCGACAATAAGGGGGAGGTTCTTGCTCCTGAATTGATCGATATAGTCCCGTACTTCAGATGCCGTGTCGAAAACCCCGTACATATGAACGGACAGTATCGTGTTCTTTCTCGAATCGGAATCGAATATGGACTGGGCATTGTTTCTCATATTGAACTCCCAGTCCTGTCCCCAGTTGGGGGCGTCGACGACGAGCGTATGGGTAAATCCATTGTTTCTCATGCTCTGGATCGCGCCTTTCGTATCGTTCACCCAGTTGCTCGCGTTGTTGTTTCCGTAGGGTTCGTTTCCTATATTGACAAGGACGTAGGCTTCCTGGCCCTGCAGCGCGCTTTTTACGCCGTTCCAGTAGCTTGCCGCAGCGGAGAGGGTGATCGCGCTTGAGTTTTCGCCATAGCCGGTCGTATCGTGAAGCTCGAGCATCGCGATAAGCTTGTTCGACTTGCAGGTATTGATGATATTGGTGAGATCGCTTGCCGTTGTCCGTGTCCATCCCTCACGGCCGTTCGAGCAGACGACCCTGACGCAGTTCCCGCCGACCGCCTTGATGTCCGCCAGGGCCTGATTCGTCCTGTCCGTATACCAGCAGTGTGCGTGGGCGATACCCCTTATCTTGAAGGTATTCCCGTTTCCGTCCAGAATATTCCTGCCGCTTATTGAAAATCCCTGCGCATCGAGCTGGGCAATTCCCGCGATCAAGAGGATTGCCGCAACCAGATAAAATGTTTTACATGGTTTTTTCATACCTTTCCTCCATTTTTTCGTTTTGCATGTTTTTTTCCATTTTACCACCGGTCTTACCTGCTGTCAAGCTTTTTTTTAAACCGGTTTAGTAAATCGGTTTAAAAAAAGCCGGAAATTTATCGGTTTGAAAAATTTCCGGCCTTTTTACCTTTTGCCGTAAAAATGAAGCGCTTTAACGCCTACTTTGCGATAAATCCGGCGGTCCATGGCGGCCTGGCCGGAGGATCTTCTTCAAGACGCCGCACCCACTCTTCATCATTGAGTCTGTTCCAGTCTTCTTCGATGAACTCATAATGACTCAGGACATAACCCAAAGCGGCTCGGCTTACCGAATCTTCGGGATCGGTATAGATGACGATAATCGGATTGATGTTACCGACACCCTCATGGAGAACACCGCCGGTGATGGAACTCGAGGCGACATCCGCCACAAGCGCGGGATCGTCCTCGGGAAGGTCGGAAGAACTGAAGAAAGAAAGCAGGTCGAGTCCCCACCGTTTTATTCTGTTCTGTTCATCCGCAGACAATGGCGTTCCCGCGATAATTTTCTCCGCATAGCCCGAGAAACTATCCCCCCAGCCCGCAAGAGTCTGAAGGCGCGTTCTGTGTACCTGGAGGTCGATTTCGAAGGCATCCATTACGGAGACGAGGCTCCTGCACATGCGGCTCAACCGCAGATAGAAATCGGGATACGGTTCGACGAGGCCCCTTCCTTCGTTCCAGGGAGAGGGAATCATCGTCTGTTTCGCGTAGAGGATATTGTCATGCCTGAGTTGCGTCCATGAAGCCATCTGGGTATTGAGTTTTTCACGCTGCCAGAGGGATGTCTTCATGCATTCCGGCGCGGCGCCCCCGGGGGTCGCCGAAAGCGACCGCAGTGTATACAGCCAGGCGTTGTAGGTGCTCCTCATCCATTTTTCTTCCGGTATCACGGCAAACTCTTCGATCAGGGTATCTATCGCTTCCTTCAAACCCGGATACGAGATCATTTCACCTTCCATTTCCTCGTAAGCCGCGGGGGAGTTCAAGACCGCGGCGGCGACGTCGAGGCCGCCGGGTAGCGGCCTGTCCGCGACATCCGGGAAACAGGTTCGCTGCATCGCCTCACCGTCGATTACATAGCGTTCGCCCATAAACTGGACATATTTCTTCGGCAGGTCTCCGGGATTGAGAAGCGGCACCGGAATAATTTCCGATTCGGGGTACCGGTCGCTCAAAAGCTCGTCCCTGAGCGCGGCAAGATTTTCATGCCGTTCCAAAAGCATGTATTTCTGCGTCGCGTACTCGTCCCCGAAGCAGTGCCGCATGGCATCGTCGACCATGACCGGGGTAATACTGTCAGCGGCATCGACCAGAAGCGATGTCAGTGTATACAGTTCTTCCCAGAGGGGATGGGCGCCGTTTTTCACATTCATGAGGAGAAATCCCATGATCGCCGCACCCGCGCATTCATACTCGGAATCGCTTACATTTACCGGATCATATACCCTGAAAATACGCCTGCCGAGCCATTTGACGGCCCGGAAGTAGTGTTCGAGTTCGGGGTCTTCCGTGTAATGGCCGCGTGGTTCGTACATCGTGTAATCATCTCCCGGATAATATTCGGTGAGGGTGTGATCGTATATCTTCTGCAGATAGAGATTCGCATCTTCCCGTATCGCTTCCGTCCCGTTTCCGGTGATCGATGTCTCTCCTTTTATAAGCGCCCCGGCAACGGCGAAACAGACCCAGAGCCGCCGCGCGGCTTCGGATAAAAAGGGGCTTTCCTCGAGCCGTCCATATTCCGATGCGATTTCCGTTGTCATAAGGCCGATCAGCTGCTCCATCTTCGGAAGCAGGGCGGTTTTTTCCATTGTCTTCAGAAGGTTGTCATACACCATATGAAATATATGAAGGAGGGCGTCGGTGGTGATCAAGACCGGGACATCGGTATTGAGTCTGAAAAGCGAGAAATAGAGACTCGACAGCCTGTCGTATCCCCTGGAACCGAGGACGACAAAACCATTCGTCAACAACATATCTTCGGCGGCACCGTCAAGCTGTTCGACAGAATTGACCGCTTCCAGATTCACCGGCCGTTGATACGGTGTCGCATTGTCACAGCGAAACCGGAGGGTTTCCACCTCTTCCCCCCAACACATCAGCGTGAAGGAATAATCTCCCGGATCGAGGGCGCCGAGGGAATAGGTATTCGCCGTTGTCGTCATGGCCTGAGTACTCATTCCCGTCCACATCTCGACGTCGCAATCGGCCTTGAAGACGCTTCCGCTTTGAACAGTCTCTCCCCACTCGACGACCCGGTACCCCCCGTGATTGAAGGTGAAGGTGACGGTTACCGATGTTCCTCCCGAACCGGTCACGGCAACGATATCCGTCTGCTCAGCGGCAACCTGATACCGTACCCATTTTTCGGCCGGGAAGCTGTCGATAATCCCGACATAGCGCCGTGCGATCATCAGGGCGTCGACAATATCGATGCTGCCGCTGTCATTCACGTCGGCTGCGGATTCGTAAAACCCCTGAGGCCCCAGACCCACATAGAACTGGGCCACGAGCAGCGCATCGATGATATTAATCGCCGCATCATTGTTCGTATCGCCGACCGCCTGGGCAAAGAGTCCGGACGCAAGACAACAACAGCACAAAAAGACTAAAAAAGTCAATAAGTACGTATTTTTCATATGCTTACTCCTTTTTTTATCCATTTTAAAACAACTTGCCCTCCCCGTAAATAGTAATTATGTCTTTTTTACCATAGAGGAATTCACTGTATATCGTTACGGTAAATTCAATATATTGCCTGTTGATCATGTCATGGTTTTCTCTATGTCCCCGTGGTTACCTGTCACAGCAAAAATGTCAAGATAATATCTTTCTTGATTATCGTTATCGCCGCAGTGTTATAAAAAATGACCTTAAGCCGCGAATTATTCGCCATTTTTCACTGCAGTCATCTTTCGGCTACTGTATCGATGATATCAATGTTTTTGAAACGTTTTAAATGTGTTAAGTTCAGACGGTTTTTATATGCGGTTGTATTCGACGATACGGACATAATTATCCTCTGTAGTGCAGCCGGGATGGTTTTATGGGATATGTGGAGTGGGTGGTATATGTGATTTTAGAGTCGAAGTATCCAAAATGGTGAATAATGACTCGAATATGTGGAAATCAATCTATCTCGACCCGATAGATGCTGAATTATCCTATATAATTGTCGTAAATTCCTTCGATGATTTCGACGCAGGCTTTCCTCCTCTCTATTCCAATGGCTGAATATTTTTTTCAATTTCTGAAAAACTTTTTTCCATATCTCTTCACCAGCACTAAAAACAACTCCAACAATCCCCTCAAAAGCTGCGCGATGCTATAACAATTTAAATCCGCATGAAGGAGCTTTATCTTTCGATATATATCCTCAGGGAAATACACATGCACATGTTCCCTGCTTTCATCAGGATTAAATGATACCGCTTGATACCGGCTCATTCATTGTTTTCCCCATTTCCGTACATCCCCGTTTCTTCTTGACTCACGTTCCACTTTCAAGATAACATCGTTCATCATTCGAACATACGGCCGGCGACAAACGGCCCCGGGGCAAGGATACGCAATACCATATGAGTGACATCGCTATCGGCATTGAAAATGTGACGAAAACATATCATTCCCTCATTGCCGTCAAATCAATCGGTTTCGAGGTGCCGAAGTCGACCTGCTTCGGCCTGCTCGGCCCGAACGGCGCGGGAAAGACGACGATGATGAAGATGCTCTACGGAAAAGCCGGACGCGACCCCGGACCCGAAGGGAAAATAAGCATATTCGGTTTCGATCCGGCAATGGACGAATTGAAAATCAAATACATCTCCGGCATCGTGCCCCAGGAAAACAACCTCGACGACGAACTGAACGTCGAACAGAATCTCTTCATTTATTCGAAATTTTACGGCATGAACAGGAAAGAGGCGGGGAAAAGGATCGACGGGCTTCTCGATTTCATGGAATTGTCGGTGAAAAGGAAAGCGGCCATCGACGAGCTGTCCGGGGGAATGAAAAGACGGCTGATCATCGCAAGGGCGCTGCTCAACAACCCGAAAATTCTCATTCTCGACGAACCGACCACCGGCCTCGACCCCCAGGTCCGTCATATCATCTGGGACAAACTTCGAATTCTTAAAAAGGAAGGCGTCACGATCCTGCTCACCACCCATTACATGGAAGAGGCATTTCAATTATGCGACCGGCTTATCATCATGAACCTGGGAGAAAAGATACTCGAAGGGAGTCCGTCGACCCTTATCAGGAACAATATCGAACCATATGTGCTGGAAATCTATGATACCGATCATGAAGAGACGGACCGGGGGAAAAAAACCTCGGAAACCATTCCCGTCCGCATGGAAAAAACGGCAAGCAGAATCCTTCTCTATTCGGAGAATCTGGGCCGTCTTGAAGAAATTTCCTCCGCATACAAACAGGGTTCGTTCTACCTCAGACAATCCAATCTTGAAGACGTGTTTCTGAAAATTACCGGGAGGGGATTGAATGAATAAGACCGATTATATGGCGCACCATCATGACATTAATATCAACGTCCCGTCATTCCCCGCACGGTGCTTCAGCGTCTGGTACAGACATTTCCGTGTCTACACCCGCCATCTTTTAAGCAACGGCCTGCCTCCGTTTCTGGAACCGCTTTTTTTCCTGCTTGCCATCGGCGTGGGTCTGGGCCTGTATATCGACAACATGCAGGGCCTCCCCTATTTCCAGTTTCTCGCATCCGGTATCATCATCCCGCCCGCCATGTATACCGCCGCGTTCGAAACGACCTTCGGGACATTTATCCGTATGGAATTCGAGAAGGTATACGACGGGATGCTTGCCGCATCGATAGACTGCAAGGATCTCCTCCTGGGGGAAATCCTCTTCTGCGCGACAAAAAGCCTCTTTTTCTCGAGTGCGGTTCTCATCGTCATAACACTGTTCAGCGGGGGAACCTTCCCCGTTTTTCCTGCCGCCCTCCTCGCCCCTTTCGGCGGATTTTTTGTCGGTGTGATGTTCGCCTCTTTTTCGCTTTTCATTACCTCGTTTATAAAGACCATCAACCACTTCAATTTTTATTTTACCGGGCTGCTTACCCCGATGTTCTTTTTTTCGGGAATCGTTTTCCCCCTTCAAAACCTTCCGTATGCCGCACAAATCATAGCGGAATTTCTGCCGCTTACCCACGCGACAAGGATCGTGCGGTCTTTCTGTCTCAACACCTATTCTGCGAATCTTCTGCTTGACTGGATATATATAATCCTCTTTAGCGTCGCGTTTTCCTTTCTCGCGGTGTGGAGGCTGCAGAAACGCCTGATCGATTGACGGCGATTCCGGATTGCTCCAAGTACGCTCGACCTCTTGCGCGGACACGCCGCTCATGCAAGCCAAAATATTTTTGTTTCGTATCAAATGATATTTTTTTTAAAAATATCCTCAAAATGACTACACTTTTTCTTGCAAAACGGCTAAACTTCCCCTACATTAATGACAAGACATACTGATTTGGAGGTTTATATGAAAAAAATCATACTTCTTTCTCTCGTCGTCGTATGTATCCTTCTTGCCGGATGCGCGGGAGACAGCGGCAAGTACGGAGATGTTAAGAAAATAATCAACGATTACATAGGCGCCCATAACAAGTTCGCAACGGATATTGAAAAAGCGAACGATGCCAAGGCCGTTGCGGCAGCGTTGAAAACCTACACAAAAGAAATGAAAAGAATCAGCCCCCTGCTTGAAAGTATTCCCGACAAATACCCTGAACTGGCAGGACCGGAACCACCCGCCGAATTGAAAAACCTTATTACTCAAATGGAAAATGTGGAAGACGTTCTTGAAAAATCCTACAACAAAATAATGGGTTATTCCGCGGATCCGGCAGTAACGGAAGCAATGGAGGAAATGGGTTTCTGATGCAATGGTTACTCTCTTAGTGATATGAGAGAGGCGGTAAAACCGACCCGGTCTTTTCACGAACAGTTTTTTTCTATAGCCGTGTTGCTCCTGTATATTGTGAATGGGATACTCGATACGGAGATATTACAAAAAGTTGTTACTGTAAACAACGTGTTTATAGGTTATCGATTTTGTTCGGGAGAAGTCCGGGTTTATCCTGCCGCCGGGTTCCATGAATCCGGAAAAACAGCATCTTCCGCATGCCGTGCCGCTGATATTATTCAAAACCAATACGTACCCGGCTATTTATAAAAATCGGCAATCAGATCATGAATATGTGTATTGTCAAACTCACCAAAAATGATATTTTCCTCAGACCCCGTGCATAAAACGGGAACCTCTTTCGATGTATGGTAATCTGTGGACCATGAAACATCGGGCAGTACTCCCGGTCCATTGTTCGCCAATACTTTCAGCCCCCCTGTTTCATGGTCCGCCGTCACGATGATAACCGTGTCATCCCTTCCGGACATCCAGGCAAGTGCCGAGTCAATGGCATCTTCAAACTCGATCACTTCAAAGATATTCCTGGCTATATCGTTATCGTGTCCCGCCTGATCGATACGCCCGCCTTCAATCATGAGAAAAAAACCGTTCGGACTTGTCTCAAGCAGTTCCAGTGCCTTCTCCGTCATCATCGACAGCTGAGGATACGTATCCGGATCGTCATACATATAGGGAAGATGATATGTTCCGAATTGCGCCGAATAATAGTCAAAAGAATCCTGAACAAGTCCAATAAATCCCGCCTTATCGGTTACCGTATGGTACCCCGCCGCCTCGCTTTCGACCGGCGAAAGACCGTTTTCTCCGCCGCCGAACAGTATATTCGGCCGCGAGCCGGACAGGTAATCGGCGGCAATTTCACGGACATTAAACCGCGAATCGGTATGGGCGCCGAAACCGGCAGGCGTTGCGTGCGTGATAAAGCAAGTCGTAACGAGACCTGTTTTCTTACCTAAAGCCGAAAGTGTCTCGACTATCGATTCCAGATCATTTCTTTTTCCCGGTATGGCCATACTGATGACGCCATTGGTTACCTTTCTGCCGGTTGCCATGGCAGTGGCGGAAGCCGCAGAATCGGTAACACGGCTGCTGGCCGAATACGTCGTCATTGTGTTCGCAAAATCGAGGGACTCGAATGAAAGCGTACCTTCGCTTCCGTTTTTATACATTCCCGCTGCCTTTATCTGTTCGAAACCCATTCCGTCACCGATGAAAAGAATGAGATTTTCTGGAATCTCGGCGACAACGGTCACGAAACACTCTTTTTCATGCCCCGCAGCCGTCGAGACCGTCACGACCGCATTACCGGGGGAGACTCCAAAAAGGTTGCCTTCGGCATCGGCGGTTATAACGGTTTCATCACTCGATTCCCAGAAAAGCGTTTCTGATTTGATGTCGGTTACCGCATGAAGCCTTTCCGTTTCCCCGGTCATGATTATTTTTCTGTAGGAATCGAGTTCGCAATACTCGACAGGTCTGTAGAAACAGCCGGTTAGAAGAAGACATACTAAAATAATGATGCACAAAACCAATGTTCTCATCATATGCCTCATATAAAAATATATAAAAATACTGCAAATAATTCCACTCTGGTATTTCAACGGCTGGATGTAATAATCGGGTTCTGTATTATTATTTTATAATTTTTATCTGGTTAGCGGTGAATTTCCCTCTTTGTCTGTTTATATCGGAGATGTCAACAACCGGTATCAGTCTCGATATTTATTTTGTTGCCCCAATTTTTAAAATCAGAATAACCGGAAATATTGGATTTCTCTTTATCCTCATTTAAAAGCGGACCGAATTATATAATCCGCGTCGCCATTTTTTCTTCGGAAAATCTGAAATATATAACTGTTTTTACCGTCTCCCGGAAGAAACCCGATTCTTTTCAGGTTTAGCAAAACCGGTCGATCAGCCCCACATAGTATTGGGCGATCACCAATGCATCGACGATATCGATTGTACCGTTACAGTTCGCATCCGCCCGGTTTTGATTAAAATTTGCCGGAGCAAGCCCCACGTAATATTGGGCGACAAGGAGTGCGTCGACGATGTCGATCGTGCCGTTTGAGTTTACATCGCCCGTATTACCGGGCTCGGGTGTCTGAACGGACCCCGATGAGCTAAGCCGGTATGTGAGGGTATACATATTCGACGATGTGCTCCCCGTTGTCCCCGCCTGCACGAACACATTCAGTTCATTCGATGCGCGAAGGGCAAAGTAGTCGATGAGGGGTTCCGAATGGAAAAACCTTCCGTCATCCGCGTTGTCGATAATCCTCCAGTCCGTATAGTTCGATGAGACCGATGCGCCCGCGATCTGAACATGAGGGAGGATGCCGTACACGTTTCCGTCCGCATCGTATGCGATCTTTGAACGGTTGTCCCACACTTTGGTGGGAATCCCCGTATCGATCCTGTGCCACGTTCCGCCGGTATCCCGGTAGTAATGCATCTGGCGGTTCGTGCCGTTGACATCTTCACGAGAAAGAACATGCACCCTGCCCTGCGCGTCGATAATCATTCCCTCCGAATTGATCAGACCGGTCCGCTGGCCGATTGTCCAGACCCTGCAGTCCCTGGACGGACTGACCGGATTGCTTCCCGTCGTCCCGACCACGCTTCCCCCATTGTTTTTCCATGTCGCGCCGTGATCGTCCGAGTAGGCATACATGAGGTCGTGGTTCGTGTTCCCGTCGCTTGTCGCCCTCCAGCACCACGTCATGTGAAGCCTGTTATTGTTGTCGTACATCACACCGTGATGGTACGCGTTCTCGTCCACCCCGTCGATGAACATGCCAAGGCTTGCCCATGAACCATTGGTATTGTAACGCCAGATATAATTGTCCCCGTCGCCGCTTGAACCGATTCTACCGTAAAAGAGGAGGGTGCCATCAGGTGCTGTGACAAAACAGGGATAAGTGAAGTTCGTCACGGTTCCCGAACCGAGACTATTCTCAACAGATCCGAATTGCCGGGCGGCCCACTCAAACGACCGGGGATTCGTTATCAGCCCGCTTACCGATTTTCTGTAATGAAGCGTACTGTTATGATGATCGAATGAAAGGTGGATTCTTCCGTCCGAAGGGGAAATACCCATCGAAATCGCATTGTGGTTATCGTCTGCCGTCTCCCGGTAATCCGAAAGCACGCAATGCTCCCACGGTCCCGACGGCAGTTCGCGGCGCGAAACCGTCACATACCTGTTGGAATTATAGTAAGAGACATACTGCCATCCGTTATAGGTGATGATTGCGTCCTGAATGAAGGCCTGGCAATTGATATACGAATCGCCATAGCGGTCGTCAAAGAATGTCGTTGCGTTCGAGGTAACGAGGTGTTCGCCTTCCTTGACGGCATCGGGTGCCGGATACAGGGGAGACAGTAAAAAAACGGTCATGAAAAACAGAATAAAAAAGTTTATTTTTATTTTCATTCCGACCTGCCTTTTATTTTTTATAATATTCCGTCATAGATTACCACAGAAATACCCCGCTGTCAATCCGAGGCACGCGACGGACAGGCTCTGTTGCCATTCATTTTCACCTTAATCGTAGCACCGTCTCTTTCAGGATATCGCTTTTCCCATGTAAAACCATAATAGATCAAATCGATCCATCAAGGATACACCGGGAAATCCATCACCATAAGAGGACTATTGGCCTATAGCAAATATAGTCGAAAACCCTATTTTTTTTTCAGTGAAGCGGCTTATTGAATCATGGGGAATAAATGTTACCTTATATATAGAAGAATGTAGTTCGACATAAAAAATACTGGTATCACCGGATAAATATAAATAAAAGGAAGAAGTGGTGACATATCTGAATGTGATGTCTTCTGTAACCTGCAAGGTAATAAAATGCGTATATAATCCTTACACTAATAAGGAAGAAACAGTTATAAATTTAAACACAAATAAAGTGAGGAGGAGAAAATGACTAAAATGAAAGTCTGGATAATCGTCCTTGTCGTGGGATTAATAGCCGCGGAGGCATTCGCGCAGAACTATAATGAAGCCCTTGCGAAAGCTATCTATTTCTATGAATGCCAGCAGGCCGGACCGCTTCCATCATGGAATCGTGTCGAATGGCGCGGGGACGCCACCCTGGATGATGCCGTTCAGGGCGGATGGTACGATGCCGGTGATCATGTAAAATTCAACCTGCCTATGGCATATACCGCCTCGGTACTCGGATGGGGCGCCTATGAATACGGATCAAATACCGATCTCAACAACAACCTCAAGTTTGTGCTCGATTACCTGGCCGCATGCTGGAACGGAAGCACCTATATTTATCAGATTGGCGACGGCGGCGCGGATCATGCGTGGTGGGGTCCCGTTGAAGTGATCCACAAGGAAACACAGGCCGGAAACAGACCGGCGGCTTCTGCTTCGAGCGGCCTTTCCGCCGTGATGGCACAGACCGCCGCGGCCCTGGCGATCGGAAACATACTCTACGGCAACAGTACATACCTCAGCAAGGCGCAATCGCTTTATTCACGGGCGAACTCGGACAGAAGCGACTCTAATTATACCGCCGCAAGCGGGTATTATCAGTCCCACAGCGGCCCGATCGACGAAATCATGTGGGCTGCCATCTGGCTGTACCTCGCGACAAACTCATCCACGTACCTTTCCAACGCGGAAGCGCTTGTCGATGAATTGAACAGGCAGGGCCAGTCTGACGACGTCGAATACCAGTGGGGCCATTGCTGGGACGATTCTCACTACGGCGGCATGCTCATGCTTGCTAAAATAACGGGAAAACAGGTATACAAGGATTTTGTCCACCAGCACCTCGACTGGTGGGTGGCCGGCGCAAAAGGGAAAACACCCGGCGGACTTTCATGGCTCGATTCATGGGGATGTCTCCGATACGCGTCGGCGGCGGCTTTTGTCGCGTTTGTCTACGCCGACTGGAGCGGCGCCGATTCTTCGAAGGCCACCTCATATTCCTCATGGGCAAAAAAACAGATCGATTACTGCCTCGGCTCGAACGAACGAAACGGCAGCTATGTCGTCGGATTAGGATCGAACGCACCGCAGCATCCTCACCACAGAACCGCCCACGGTTCATGGGCCGACAGCCAGAACGTCCCGCCGAATCACCGGCACACCCTCTACGGCGCGCTGGTCGGGGGACCAGATCAGGGCGGAAGCTATAACGATTCAATAAGCGATTATGTCTGTAATGAAGTAGCCTGCGATTATAACGCGGGACTCGTGGCAAGTCTTCTGCGGCTGGGAAGCGCCGGATCTGCATCCTTCAATCCCCCGGCGGAAACAAAGGACGACGAGTTCTTTGTCGAGGCAAGGATCAACGCGCAGGGAACCAATTTCACTGAAATCAAGGCGCTTTGCAACAACAGATCCGGATGGCCGGCACGGTTGATCAAGGATCTCCGCTTCAGGTATTTCATCGACCTTTCCGAGGTTTTTGCCGCGGGATATTCGACGAGCGACGTCACCCTGACCACGAATTACGTCGAGTTTCCGGCGACGATTACACTCAATCAGTACAGCGGCGACATCTATTACGTCCAGGTCGCCTTCAGCGACGGAACGAGCATTTATCCCGGCGGCCAGTCGGAGTACGCGGCAGAGATTCAGGTGAGAATAGCGGCGCCCAATAATACGAGTTTCTGGGATCCTTCGAACGATTTCTCCTACGATGGTCTGTCGTCGAGTTCGGAAGTGAAAACGGAACGGATACCGGTCTATGACGGGAACACACTCCTCTACGGCGTTGAACCGGGAGGCGGGTCGACCTCGCCACCCACCGTTACCAACCCGCCCACAGTGACGAATCCCCCTGCGACCAACCCGCCGACGGTGACGAATCCCCCGACAGTGACCAACCCGCCTGCCGTCACTATCGGCGACGTCAATTCGAGCGGCGGGATCGACATTGTGGACGCGCTTCTCGTGGCCCAGTACTACGTGGGACTCGAACCCTCCAATTTCAATCTGCAGGCCGCGGACGCGAACTGCAACGGAACGGTCGATATCGTCGATGCCTTAAGAATCGCCCAGTATTACGTGGGGCTGATCAGCCAGCTTTGTTAGTGCGATACGGCAACCCCTTTCCAGGGGTTGGAGAATGAGAATAACGGCCCGGACGGCGCCGACGCCCGTCCGGGTCTTTTTTTTATCATGAAAAATCTTGAATTATCCCTGTTTTTTTTCTTTCCGATTGCCTTACGGCGCTAGTATATTAACCATGGAGGGCATAATACCATGAAACACACCATTGCACTCATTATAATAAGTATAGTCTGTCTTTCCTGCAGGGGTGTTTTATTCGACGAGGAACTTTCCCTGACCGTCTCCTTTATCTCGAAACTCGATCAAAAGGCAACGGCCGGCCCCATCCATGATCTCAACCAGTGTTATGACGGCGAAAAAGATTCGATATTTTTTATTCCGGACAAGGGATATTATAAACAGGGTTTTATCGTCAAGCATCATGATACGCACTTTGAAATCTGGTACCTCGACGCAAACGGGAATATTTATGGCTCTGATCATTTTGAAATAACGGATTCAAACGAACATGAACCGAATTATCTCTTTGATACCATAGCAGGATATCCCGGACGGCTTTTATGCGTCAATTATGACGGAAACACCACGCGATTTAATGTCGCCGTTTACGATTATGATTACATCTACTGGTATTTCGGATACGAACAGGAACTGAGCTATCTCATATCTGAATATTATAATAGTTTCCTGGGACTTGACAATAACCCTTCCATAAACGGCGTGTATCTGAGTCCCGTCGACGGGAGGGTATATATTCTTTTTTCAAGCGATAATGAATATTACGGGACGATCAGGTATTTCGAAGCAAGCTTCTCCCTCTCTTACGGGACGGATTTAATCGATCCCCAATGCACACATTCGGGACCATTGGATTATATCTCCCTTCCCGATCCGGTCTGGCAGGATGTCTTTTACTCGCACGATGCGGGTGAAAATCGCAGCCTCATGAGTTATTATTATGGTTCATCTTATAAAACATATACATGGCTCGACAGGCAGTCGCCCCAGAAAATTTCCATGAGCAGACCCGGAAAACATCTGCTCAGCTCGGGGGATATCTTTACGTATCAGAACGGTATCGCGCGGGGATATTCGCTCTCCGGGAAGGAACTCTTTGTCACGGGGATGGGGGAGGTGAGGTTCTGCTACGAATACGAGGACGGGAACGGTACGTACCAGTCGCTTTTTTCCTATACGACGGTAAAACAGGAAGATTATGACTGCTCGATCGATTCCGCGACCGTGTATGTCTATTCGATACCTTCGGAGGATATCGCGGATCTTTAAACGCCGTCACGCATGACGGACGTGAAATCACTAACGGGCGGCGATATTATTCCTGAAGAGGGCGACTTCCCCCTTGCATGCATTGTAGTCGGTGCTGTATCCGACAAAGGCGTCGAGATCGCAATCGTTATCGATATCGAAAAAGCTTATCGCGGCATCGGGTCCCACATTCTTCAAACCGAAGGGATTTGTTTCATATCCGTTGAAAAGGGGTTCCTCTCTTGTACCGTAATTCCTGAAATAATGGATATTGCCGTTCGAATCGCTGATGAAGAGGTCGTAGCGATCCTCCATCCAGACAAAACAGGGTACCGTATAGTTCCATTCATCTTCCACTATTATACCGAAGGGGCTTTCATCATCGACCTTTTCAAAAAAAGGATCTTCTTCCTCCCCCGTATTTTTATAATAATAAATTCTTCCATCATCCGAACCGAGAAAGGCGTCGAGTGAACCATTGTTGTCGATATCGACCATAAATGGTGAGATTGCCGTCGGATAATTTTCACCCTCGGCAAAATCCAAACGGGGGCACAAACCGATGTCGCATCCGTATACAATATTTTCGATATTGGGGATAATGCCCGGATCATCCGTAAAAAACTCGATTTCCCCGTATATGAGATAACCATTCCATATTCCCGCCATAAGACCGAGATTGCATGAATCGAAAAGATTCGCCTTCGAGGCCGAACGGAACGGGAATATTGTCGTCACCCCTGGGCCATATTTTTCAATCGACCCGTCCTCACCGTGATATATATACAACATCAACGATATTTCCGGCTCTTCCCTTCCCGTGACCTGATTCAACTTCAATTTCCAGGAAATAATGCCGATACCCGTTTTCGGCGTGTCGGACTCCGGGAAATTCTCGAATATGGTAAAAGGATCAAGGCCCGTCGTATCGTCACCGAAATCGAGTATTTCGGGTTCGCCGAAAGAAAAACCCGGCTCGACACACGGTACCGCCGTGGGCGCGCATGTGGGGGGAGGGGGCGGCAAGCTCGGACGGGGCGGGCATGAGAAAAAAGAAAGCAATAAAATCAGGAAGGCACACACCGTGCCGGTTTTTTTAAAAGCATATTCTTTCATTGTTATTCCTTTTAAAGCTTATTTTATTTTTATTATGCCTGTTTAAGACAATTATAATATCACCTCATAAAGGCTTTGTCAACCGCTTTTTCACTGTCCAAGCAAACGGTGAATCAGCCGGTCGCAGGAGGGTCCCTGCATGGTACGGGCGACAGCCCCTATGGCTTCCCGGAATTGATGCGTCTGTCGAGCTCATTCATACCCGCCAGCCCGTCACAAAACGAATAAAGATACACGCCGCCCGAGATAATGAAAGCGAAAAGTTTCAACGCCTGGAACACCTCCATGGTCGCATAGGCGGATCCGGCCAAGTTATCGCGGCCGGCGTTCTGAAGCCCGACATATTCGCTATAGAAATATTCTTCGCAATAAAACGAGCCGCACCCGGCGATGAGAAAAACCAAAAAAGACGACAAAACGATCAAACCCTTGCGCGGTTCCTGGTTATGGAATTGGGCGGCGGCAGGGACAAAACACAACGGCCATATGGGCTTGTATGCTTTCGAACCGATATCGACGATTTTATTGTCCGCCGGATTAAGGTACAGATGTTCGCCATGGAACACAAAGGTTCTATTCGCGTCCGGAACATCGAGAAAAAACTCGACGCCATAATCCCCGGGAAGAAGATGTTCGAACAGGTGGGGCAACACGTATCCCGTCCCGTTCTCGATGCGTCCTTTTATCGCCCCGTTCACGCCCGCAAGCTCAATTGTTCCGGTCACCTTGAAATTACGTAGAATATCCTCCCCGGTGACGGTCGAAATCGTTTCCTCAGCGACCGCGACTTCCTTCCCCGCCCTGTCTGTTGTTGTCAGTTTTATCCGGTAAGTATTCCCCGCATACAGGGTCCCCGTAAACGGCGTTTTACCCGCCGGTTGTCCGTTTATGTAGACATGAGATTCGACTTCAGCGTTTAATTCGCATCGAACGAATACCTTGAGGAAAAGTCGGTTTCTTTCCGTTTCGCCCGCGTAAATCGGTCCGTCATATACCGTATATTCTTCGTTTCCTCCATCGCAGACGGCCTTCAGGCCGTGCCTGCCTGCGGAAAGATAGATTTCGGCCGGTGTCTTCCCCACATAGCGGTCGTCGATGTAAAGGATACACGGCCCTTCCGCCTCGATCGAATACGAAACGTATCCGGAGGTTACCTCGATAAAGTCGTTTTTCATTACCTCAATCAATTCGTCGAGGGTTTCGAACATCGAAAGACCGCCTTTTCCGTAATCCTCCCGTTTGTAGATGATTTTGTGCTGAACAATATCGAACACCTCGAAATCAATCGAAATAAAATCGGCGGCAACCGAATACCCCCCGCGGATAATGTAGTCCGCATCGAGTGCCGCTCCTGCCGCGATAAGGGCATCGATGTTCCTGTGCTCGCCGGCTTCGCGTCCCGTATCCTTCAACAGGGCGTAATAACGTACCAATGGGACCGCGAGAAAATCTCCCGAATCCGAGAGATTGTCGATGAACGAATTGGGGATGAGTTCCTTCAGGTAATCGTATTTTTTCTCGTCCCTGTTTTCAAACGGCACGATCAACACCTTTTTGACGTCCGGAAGTCCGTAGACTCCGGCCGCGCCGAAGAAAAAACAGAGAAGCAGTACCGGCAGGTTTTTATTCCCGTTCGGCGCTTTTCCTTTTCCATTGCCTTTCATCCGTCGTCCTCCCGTGCCGTCAATAGGAAATATTCCCGTAGAATAAAGTTCTGCCGAGAATACCGTCACTGTATCCGAGGTAGAGGTCCATGTCGCCGTCTTCATCGATATCGTAAAAAAAAGGCGAGGCAAACGACGCGGCGGACTCGATACCGAAGGGATTCGGCTCCGGTTCGGAAAACACGGGTGTTACTCGATCTCCGGTATTCTCGAAATAGACGACGTCCCCGGAAACGACGCCCACGAAAAGATCATAATCATGATCCTCGTCGATATCCGCGAAGGCGGGAACCGAATACCGGCCCGCGTTGACGATATTGAACGGGTTCGTTGCATAATTCGCGAAATCGGGCTTTTTCCGAGTCCCGACATTTTCGAAGAAAAAAATATTTCCGTGATCCGACCCGACGAAGGCGTCGAAGTCCTCATCATCGTCTATATCGACAAAGGCGAGTGTGGGGGCTCCATTGGAATCACCGGCCGTCAGGTTGAAGGCATTGCCCCCGGTATTAATATCCGAAATGTCCGCAAAAGTCCGGATAAAATATACATCGCCGTATGTTTCGTAATTTCCGTCCCCGTCGGCATCATTCCCCCATACCGAAAGAAAGGCATTGTTTCTGCCTTCCCCTCCCCCCAGAATATCCACGGCTATAAAATCCCTTACGGCGTCAATACCGGTGATCGGTACCGTCAAACGG
Source organism: Spirochaetales bacterium (assembly GCA_016930085.1). Classification (NCBI taxonomy): domain Bacteria; kingdom Pseudomonadati; phylum Spirochaetota; class Spirochaetia; order Spirochaetales; species Spirochaetales bacterium. The sequence continues at coordinate 11,179 of JAFGHO010000124.1, read as the reverse complement.
ACGGTCATATAATCGAAAAGATTGTATTTTTCGCTTTTATTGATATAATATATGAACTCCCTGTTCGCAACCCCAAAAACATCGACGGTGTTATTGTTCGTATCCACGACATACGACCCGACCCGTATCATATAATATTGCTGATTCCCCAGATATTCATCCTCACGTGTTTCGATCCCGAAAGGATCCCCGACCGCCGTATCGAACCGCGGTGTCACCGGGTACTGCGGCGTATACAGGCAGGAAAAACACAGTTGTGTGAATATTGCAGAGAACAAAACACACAGCGCCGTCTTTCCCGGAAGAGCCACGTTCCCCCGTACCGGGCCGTTCGTACCGCCAATCTTTTCAATATGATAATAAACCGAATGCTCCATACGCTGTCCTTTCCGTTTATTAACCGGTTGCACCTCTCTACGCCCTTTCCCGAATTCTCATTTCCGCACCGGTATTGCCCGACCGTCCGCCCCGTTTCCGTAAAAAAGTCCATGAATCCGGTCCATGGTTTTCCATCCGTCGATACAGGAGACGGTATACCACACACCGGCCATAAATATACCGCAATAGTAAAGGCCTTTAAAAAAATTTGCGCTTTGTCTGAGATGGTCCGCGAGGTGCTCTTTTACGCCCGCTTCACGCCTCCGCGTGTATTCATCGTAAAATCCGGCTGCAAACATCCCCGTGGCCGCGGTAAAGGCCGCGGAAGAAAGAAATCCCGAAAGCACCAGATTCCCTTTCCCCGGTTCACGGTTATAATACTGCGCGGCCGAGGGGACAAGGCACAATCCCCACCGGTAATCGAAATCGATATCCTCAACATCGATTTTTCCGGTTTCGCCGGCCGAGAGTTCCACATACTCCTCATGGAAACACCATTCGCTGTTGTCGAGCGGGTCTGAAAGAAGCACGCGGACATGGTAATTACCGGGGAGGATATGATTCAGGGCCGCGGGCAGTATGGCGGTGGTCTCACCGTTGATTTCCGCACGAAGGCGGTTATCCCCACCGCTAATCCGTATGCTTGCGGTCACATTAATATAAACGGAAATATCATCTCGCTCGGATGCGACGATTCTTTCATTCACCACAGTTTCATTCCCCGTTTCATCGCGATACACGGCCCTCAACGCGTGGTCCCGGCCGGCTGTGATCGTTCCCGTATAGTCACCCGTTCCGATATACCTGCCGTCGAGAAACACCATGCATTCCCGTTCGGCCGTTATGTCGATATTCACCAGCACTTTTTTTTCGATTATCCTGTTTTCACCGGGCGACAGATCGACGAACTCCTCCCACACGATACCGCCCGCCGTCCCGTAATCATAAACAAGTTTCATCGCGTGCGGACCGGCCGGAAAACAAAGGGAAAACGGGGTAAGACCGATTTCTTCGTCATCGACGACAACGGCGCACGGGTGTTCGGTGATGAACGTGAAATAACCGTATTCCACCTCGTATGGGGGAATGTTCAGTACGGATGCGAAACCGCGGACGATTTTAACGATCATTTCAGACATGGAAGCCCCCGCTTCACCGCCGCCAAGCCCCCGGCTCCTGCTCCGGTAGACGACTTTATTCGCCGATATGTCGACCACCTCGATACTTATTTCACTATAATCGGTCTCTATCCTGAATTTTCCCCTCACAATGAAATCGGCTGAAAAATCCGCCGCGATCGTGTACAACGTATCGTTTTTCCAGAAATCGTCATGTTCGTATCCCCGCAGGCGGATATATTCACGCACGATACCGGGAGAAACGGATGCGTACGACGAGCCGTTTTTCATAAACAAATCCATGATCCCGGGAATAAGACGACAAAAACGGTCGTCTTTGCCGTCGCCATTATTGAGAAAAGGGAGAAACAGAATGGTTTCCTTGCGTGAACGGGTTTCATTTGCGAAAAGATTCACGATAACAAGAAAAATACACAAGGAAATAACTGTCTTTTTCATACATTCAGCCGGCGGCCTCAAACGCCCCCCGGTTCGACGTGCCGAAGCATCGGTCTTTCCATATTTTTATCATCCGGGAAAATAACTCCTTTTTTAACGGAAAATCATACCATATTATATCAGAAAAATCAAGTAAGACCGGACGATCCGGCCCAATATCATTCCCCCGGCATACCGGTGGAGCACTCGATGCCGCCCCGGCCGCTTGCAATGACGGTCGTTCCGTGATATGATAGGTAAATATACGTTCGTAAAGCGGACGATAATAGTAGCGTCTCATCCGGGACGTTCAGGGGGTAACAAGCTTATGTCAGGTTCTACCGCAATAAAAAGAAAAATCAAGCAAAAAAGCCGGGCGTCTTTGATGCGAACGTTACTGTTATCGAGCGCCGTAACAACCCTGTTCTTAATATCCGGCTGTACCGACACCGGAAAGGCACCGGCGGCCGCCGGAAGACTCACGGAAAGCAATGGCTGTAAAACCTTTGATGAAAAGACGGAACCCGAAACGGTATCGTCCGGCGCTGACTGCATCGTCTATCGGTACGATGGCGAAAGCAACACGCTTGCCCTTACCCATGCGAACGCGTGTTTCAACTGCTGTCCGGGTAAAATCGTTTCCGAAGTAACGATCGAGAATAACGGCATCATCATAACGGAAGCGGAAACCGAGGGATACTGCGACTGTCTCTGTCTGTTCGACACCGATTATGAAATAACGGACCTCTCTCCGGGAGTATATCACATAACAATCAAGGGACTCTATGTCCGGGACGACCCCCTCGAAGCAAGCATCGACTGCGGCATATCTCAAACCGGAATGTATTGCCTCAAGCGGGATTACTATCCCTGGGGGCTGTAACGCGCCGCCGGGAACCGCTATCCCCCATCGGCGAACGATTCGGTTTCATGCAGGAGATGTTATTTACAGCCTGGGTATTGTTTTTTTTCAAAACGAGTTATATTGAAAAAAGGATTACCACAATCCTTTTTCAACAGGAAGGACCCGGGCAGCCAGTTTCAGCGGCGCCCGGGAGACGAGAGGGCAGAGGAAGAGGAAATAATTTCTTTCTCTGTGTTCTCTGCGGGCCCTGTGTGAGACCTTTAATAAATATTGTTTCACACAGAGTTCACAGGGCACACAGAGAAGGCTTTTATGGTGACTGAGGATGAACGGACGGAAGCGCGGTTCTATTGTTGGACTGCCGCAGGCGCGACACGGAGGGCGGTAGGAAGAGAAGAATTTTTACGGGAGTGACGGGGTTAATTCAGATAGCTTTCATTAATGCATTATCGGCGTCATTCATTTTCATGCAGAGAAAGCAGTTTTCGTAATAAACGATATCATTTTTTACGTTTATTTGCGGATACTGAATTAATTTCCTGTATGCATGGTATATAGTCAGGATAGATTTGAAAGAATGGAATAAAGGGTGAAATTCTTGATGAGTCCCGAGTATAAGTTGTTTTTCGGATTGTTTGAATTGGTGTATCCTCAAATGGAGTCTATTGTGTATGACATATATGATTGTGTATTCTGTTCGGCCGGGTTTTGCCATAGATTCAACAGAGCGTTGACTGCTTCGGGCGTAGAATAACCCTCCGCCCGGATTTCCCACGCTTCACTCCGGTGTCAAGCTACAGGACGTTATGCGTCATTCTATTGCCAAATTTTGTGGTAATATAATAAAGTTCAATAAAGGTGACTCGTGATGAAAATCGGCGTCCCGTACATTGAATTACGAACATTGATCGACACTGCCCTTGCAAATCGGATCGTTTTATTCTATCATTTTTTTATGACAGGAGGAACTGAATCATGAAACGATTATCTAACTCTCTCGCCGGATCGGCTATTGGATGTTCAGCCATATTGTTTGCATTGATAATTATCTCATTTATTATACTACCCGGCGGCTGCAATTCGATTCAACGAATAAAAGCCGATACAGAACCGGAAAAAAACACCGTTCCGGTTCTTTTGGATGAATCGTTTGAATCAGGAAAAATCCCCACAACCATACAGTCTTGGCAGTCGGATTCGGATTATAAACCGCAAGCCATTGATGACAACGGCAATATGGTTTTAAAATTAATATCTTCATCGGATATTTTCATTCCGGAAGAAAATCACCCGCATTATTCGGGTTTTAGTTTTCATGGCGGCCCCAATGAAAGACCATTGAGAACGGATTGGGAATATGAATTGGACTATAGGTTGAAACTGGTTGAATATGCGGAAGGGTGGACTGCTTTGACTTTTCGTTACTATGGAAACTCATTCGACGACAGATCGACCTTCGGTATTTCACCCGGTTTGAAAGCACACATAGAAAGCCAAACACAGGGAGAGGACATTGATTTAAATGTAATTCTCACCGCCGATCAATGGTATAGGGTAAAGGTAATTTTGAGAAAACATAACTATTCAGTTTATGTCGATGATACGTTGGTTTTTTATGAAGACGGCAGTCCTACAGAAACCACAAATGCGGTTTGTGAAGTTGCCGGGGGTATGACGGTCTATATCGATGATGTAAGCTGGTCAGGACGGATATTTAAAAGACGCCCCGGTTAAATGATGAAGTGTAACATAGACTTCCAGGCTTCGCCGCAAGGCTGGGAAAACATAACCAGCCATTTGAATATTATTAGCAATTACATTAAAAAGGAGCAACAATGTTACCAAAAATAGTCTATCACATTGAAAGCAGTATCGACGGGAGGATTGACTGGCTAAAACCGGATGATTTTCTGTATTACAGAATCATATCGGACCGGAAATTCGACGCGATGATCTCCGGCAGCACTACGATGCTGAAGGCGGAAATGTCTCCGGAAAAAGATATCAAGAAAATGGACGATCAATATTTAATTGTCGTGGATAGTAACGGCAAAATAAAGAACTGGGATATAATAAAAAATCAGGCGTGGTGGAACAGCACTCCTATCGTCCTGTGTTCCGAAACCACACCGGCTGCATATGTAAAACTGCTGGAAAAAGAAAATATTAATTTCATAATCTCCGGCAAAACGAAAGTGGATTTAAAACACGCACTGGAAGAGATATATAATAAATTTAATATTAATACGATCAGAATCGACAGCGGCGGTATTCTGGCCGGTGTCTTATTGAGACAACGGCTCGTCGAGGAGTTAAGTATTGTTGTTGCGCCTCAATTGACGGGCGGCGAATCTCCGAAAACTATATTTACGGCTGAGGATTTGACATCTTTCGAAGACGTTATCAACCTGGAACTCATTAAAACGGAGATGTTGGAAAACAATTATATCTGGATCAGATATAAAATCAAAAACGGCAAACAGCAGTAATGAAAACCGAATCGGAATTATAAATGAAGACAAAAACCGAAAAAGAAATGTTTACCTTGATAATGGATTTTGCAGGTTCAGATGCAAAAATACGCGTCGTCATATTGAACGGGTCGAGGGCGAATCCGGATGCCGAAAAAGACATTTTTCAGGATTATGATGTTTCATGTTATGTGACTGATATCGAGCCATTCGGGAATGAAAATGACATTGTATTCCGGTTTGGCGAAATGATGGTAGTCGAACAGCCCAATACGGGACCCTGGCCGCCGGCTGAAGCCGACGGCAGTTGCCACAATTACAATATACAATTATTGGATGGAAACCGGCTGGATCTTTCATTCTTTCATATTGATACATTGAAGAATCATGTAAACGACAGTTTGACCCTTGTTCTTCTCGACAAGGACGGTCTCTGCAAGCATCTTCCTCCGCCGAGTGAAAAAAGCTACTTCATTTCACCTCCGACAAAGGATCTTTATTCCGGCTGCTGTAATGCTTTTTATTTTGCTTTGGGGTCACACATTCCGAAAACGATATGGAGAAAAAAACTGCCGTTGCTGAAATTTTATATAGAGGGGTGGCTGCGTGAACCGGTCGTGATGATGTTGTCCTGGGAAATCGGGATCAAGACCGGATTTGAAAAGTCAATCGGATCAAAAGGCAAGTATATTCAGCGATTTCTCGAACCGGAGAAATGGGAAGCATATGTAGGAACATATGCCGGTTCCGATTATGACGATCTATGGGATTCGTTATTCGTCTTCCATGATTTTTTCAAACAAACCGCCGGGTTCGTCGCCCGAGAATATAATTTTGATTTTCCTGCAGAAAAAAACTCAAAAGTGCTGTCTTTTTTGAATCATGTCAGAAATCTGCCGGAAAATGCGAAGAGCATCTATTGACGTATATAAGGAGTATATAGATACGTAAAGCGTATTTATCGATAATTTTACATTATGAGAAGAAAAGACAAACAAATAACGGACCAAAGATTATTAGAAGATATCCTGAAAAAAAATTCGATTTGCAGAATAGCTTTTGTCGACGGTGAACGGCCTTATATTATTCCCATGAACTATGGTTATGAGGGAAATGAGATTTTCGTGCATTCTGCATTGGAAGGAAAGAAAATCGACTTGTTGCACGTTAATAACAACGTATGCGTTGAAATTACGGATTCGATAGATGTTGTCACATCGGAAAAAGCGTGTGATTCCGGCACGAAGTTCAGGTCGGTCATTTGTCAAGGAACAATTCATAATGTCATTGAGAACGAAAAAAAGATCGAGGGACTAAAAATCATTATGAGGCAGATTACGGAAAATACGAATTGGGATATTCCTGAAGCCGCCGTCGAAAAAGTCGCGGTTCTCAAAGTCAAAATTGAAACAATGACAGGAAAAATATCAGGCTCATAGATTTCCGTAACAGCGGTTGCCCGCGGATATACGGTTTCACCCGGCGACACCCATGGACTGGCCTCCGGAGAACACCGCGTCCCCGCGAACCATCAGGCGCGATATCAAGCCCATAAAATATATTGAGAAACCCAAACCTTTGATTGGGGGCGTTAATGAAATACCTCGATATAAAATTTATCATTGTGATTCCGGACTACCCCGGGCCGAATCACGGTAAAAATACTTTTCAAGACAATTCACAAGGTGATATAATGACACGGGGAGATACAATCATGAAACATCTTGTATATTTTATTATCTTCACCGTCTTGTTCTCTTCATGCGCCAAACCGGCGGGCGGGAAAATCGATACGGGAAAAACATCCATAGAAAAGCGTATATCCGATTACGCTCAACACGCTTTTATACATAATCATGACGATGAAATAAAGGATATATTTACCCTTGATATAAAAAATTTTAATGCTGAAAATAAAGAAGCATTACCTGAAGACGGCATATACAAAAAAGACTATTTTCAGATCTTCGTTCCCGCATCGATGTATGTGATCGCTTCGGAGGTACGGGACGGCGTCATTCTCAAACACAAGGAAAAACCGGCATATATTTACCTTTTGTCTCCCCTATGGTCGGCGTCGTCGGTCTATCTGTGTTTTGACTTCAACAATAGTGAATTCAAGCATATATCGGGCTACAGGGATGTTACAATGAATTTCAGCGGAAAAAAGCTTGTCTGTGAATATATTTTTCCCGAAATACGGGACAAATATACGCGTTACGTGAAAATAAACAAGCACTATGATTACGGCATGACGGTACTGGTACTCATATATAGAGAACCCGATGTCTCATTGGAGGAAATGAAATCGATTTCTGAAGCCATTATGAGTAAATACGGGGTATTCGCGGATCATTAATCCGCATTTATCGGAGTTGTACCGGCTCTTTGCGGTACTTTTTAAGTATTCTCCGGACGGTAACTAATCAATAAAAAGGGGTTAATATAATTAATGAAAGGATACATACATGAACAATCCATCACCTGACGACAATAAACGGAAATATTTTTCCTTATTGTGGCCGGACGGACGAAGCCGCGATTCGGATACTTTCACGATAACCCCCCAGACATTCAATGACCTCGATCTTCCCCGCATTATTTCCGAATTAGCCGTCATTCCCCAACATCGGAACGAAATTGAAGCCGTTTTTAAACACATCTGTCTCGATAACCATGTCATCGAATACCGGCTGGATATTCTGGATGATTTGCTGCGAAATCCGTCCTTTGTTGCGGTCATTATGGAACTCCTCCCGATGCTCGATGTGTTTGCCGGGAGGAAACCGGTGGTTCAGGCCGATAAAAAAAACGTCGAATTGTACTCTCTGACATCCCGGTTGAGCGAACTTGAAGGATACATATTCTGTGTGCGGAAATTCCATGACACATTCACCTCACTCGAACACGCTTTTACGTCCGCGGGGCTCGCCGCATTGCAGACCTATATAAACGATATCGTCGACGATGAAGTATACAAGAACCTGCTGCGGGAATTACCCGGAATTCTTTCGGATATCAGGGGGGTTCGGAGTTTTTCCATCGGTGTCAACCTGAACAACGATCTGCTTCCCGTCGAAGCGACATTGCTCTCGATCAATCAAAAAAGATATACAGGGAATAAAAGTATTTTCAAAAAACTCTTCGGATCGAGTGTCGATGAATACGAAGGAATCGCGCAGCTGCACACCCCTCCCAGAAAACACATTCATTGGGACGGGAAGACAATGTTCGTCAACCCAGAGCTGCACGGTTACCAGGTCAATCCGACACTCGTTCCGCTTTTCCGCGATATATCGGTCTTGATAAAAAAGATCAGTATTCCGATCGTAAAATCGTTGAGAAAATTCGTGTCGATACGGGGCGATCAGTTTGCCGGATTGAAAAAAGAGTTTTTCTTTTATCTGGGGGCGGTTAATCTCATACAAAGAATGAAGGAAGCCGGTCTGCCGATGTGCAGGCCCGTAATTTTCGAAAAAGACGAAAAGAAATGCGTCATCAATGAGAGTTATAATATGGGATTGGCGCTTGGTTTTCCCGTTAATAGCGGGAAGACCGATTTGAAATCCTCCGTTATTACAAATGACGTTTCATTCGGCCCGGACGGGCGCATCATCATACTGACGGGCCCGAACCGGGGCGGAAAAACGACCTACACGCAGGGGATCGGGATAGCCCAGGTGTTCGCCCAGACCGGCCTGTACGTGCCCGGAACGCGGGCGGAGATTAGTCCCGTCGAAAGCATTTATACGCACTTCCCGATCGAGGAAAAGGTGGACAAGGGGACGGGGAGGCTCGGCGATGAAGCCAAACGCTTTTATGAAATTGTATCCGGCGTGACGGGATACAGCCTGCTCCTGTTGAACGAATCTTTTTCGAGCACGAACGCGGGAGAGAGTTTTTTTATCGCCCGCGATATCGTCAGGATATTGAGAGTCCTGGGAGCTCATGTCGTCTACGCGACCCATCTTCACGAACTCGGAATCGCCGCGGAAGAGATCAATAATTCCATAGAAGGGAAAAGCAACGTCGTGAGCATGATCGCCGTCGCCGAAAAAAAGGAAGCGAATAACATCTTACGAACATTCAAGATCGTGAAGGGACCCCCCGAAGGCAGCAGCTACGCCATGGAAATAGCCTCGAAGTACGGAATAGGATTCGATCAGCTGAAGGAGCTTTTTGTCAGGCGCGGGATATTGGACGATACAGCGGCGGACGGTAGGATGGAAACGGATTGAGGGGGTGGTGGGATGAAATGACGAGACGGTTACTATGGAAAAGTTCGGGGGTATGGTATTTATTCGAGGATTCGCAGCTCCATTTGAATATTTTAAAGTAAAGTTGTCCTCATTATATATCTACGCGGAATGCGACGATATTTCATGCCCATGGTATTCAAGTCTCCCATTTTTCAATTTATGTACCCACTCGGGGTTTAACGATTCCCGCTTTTAAACTCAAGCTTTTGTGTAAATTTTCAATCCACGCGCCCACACGGGGCGCGACTACCGTATTTTTGTTGAGCGCATCCGTCATGTCGTTGTTTCAATCCACGCGCCCACACGGGGCGCGACCGAATCGTATAGGATATAGGTACGAAGAGCACCTGTTTCAATCCACGCGCCCACACGGGGCGCGACATATGCCGATCGGTTTTCCTCCTCCATCGCCGGAGTTTCAATCCACGCGCCCACACGGGGCGCGACAGCCGGGAGTGTATCGCTTGCGCCCTGATTATCGGTTTCAATCCACGCGCCCACACGGGGCGCGACCACGTCAAAGCTGTTAATCGTGTCCTGCAAGTTGTTGTTTCAATCCACGCGCCCACACGGGGCGCGACAAAAACGATTTTTACATGGAGGTTGTGATGCAGATGTTTCAATCCACGCGCCCACACGGGGCGCGACCGGTAGCTTGGGAGATTTACCAGCGAATTTTTCAGGTTTCAATCCACGCGCCCACACGGGGCGCGACGGGGCGGTGGGCGGGGCCCGGGCCGCCACTACTTTTGTTTCAATCCACGCGCCCACACGGGGCGCGACGAGATAGAAGAGCGGACGGATGATGCCGGCATTGTTTCAATCCACGCGCCCACACGGGGCGCGACAAATATCATCCCGATGTAAAATGGAATAATCCCGAGTTTCAATCCACGCGCCCACACGGGGCGCGACGATGCCGACAAAAATCATGTCCGCACAATAACGCTGTTTCAATCCACGCGCCCACACGGGGCGCGACAAGAGTTCTCCCGTCGACCGATCTTTCGCTATCCGTGTTTCAATCCACGCGCCCACACGGGGCGCGACCCGGCCAGCTTCTCACAGGCTTTTATGATCGTCTGTTTCAATCCACGCGCCCACACGGGGCGCGACACGAGCAGAGGACATGGGTGCGCCGCACAGGCGGGTTTCAATCCACGCGCCCACACGGGGCGCGACCTTATAAGTGACAAATATCCATCCCCTGTTATAGGTTTCAATCCACGCGCCCACACGGGGCGCGACCCGGCCAGGATACAGGGGATAATCAGTTTTTCCGGGTTTCAATCCACGCGCCCACACGGGGCGCGACAGGTCTTCTGTTTTCCGTATCTTCAGACTATCGATGTTTCAATCCACGCGCCCACACGGGGCGCGACCTGAAATGGACAGCCCATTTCAGGACTTTCTCCCCGTTTCAATCCACGCGCCCACACGGGGCGCGACGGGATTGTTTGCCGAATGTGGCAGGTGGGAGTCTGTTTCAATCCACGCGCCCACACGGGGCGCGACACAAAGAACATTAAAGTTTTGCCTGACGCAATCCCGTTTCAATCCACGCGCCCACACGGGGCGCGACGAAGATAGGGTTGTATGTTGACGATTTCGGATCAGGGTTTCAATCCACGCGCCCACACGGGGCGCGAC
>JAFGHO010000123.1 GCA_016930085.1 Spirochaetales bacterium | reverse complement strand
CCGGATATCTCACAATTACAAGAGTTCATATTGAAATGTTTGTTATCTGTTTATTATAAAGTGACTTACATATTTAAGCCGGGTTTTAGCGCTTTTCTCAAAAAGCAGACTGTTTTTTAACATTTAGTATAATTGTCTATATTGAAACAAGTTAGTGATAATTAAAACTGTATGTGAGAAAACCGCAATTAACACCCATTATGGAAAGGTAAGAAAACGTGAACGTCAATTTTAATTTTTATATTAGGAGTATTATTAATGTGTGCATACGCTGAAAAAGATAATATCGCGATGGCAATGATCTTTAAAGTCAATGATGATATAATAGATGTTGATTTACTAAAGAGTAATTTACAAAACGAATTGAATATTTCTATTAAGGATAAATTAGTCGACAAAGATGGTACAATAATATTCCACGTTGATAATACGACATATGTCATTGCGCGAATGCCGGACGGTATCCCTGTTAAAGATTTTCAATCGGCGTCAGATCGTTCACTCCTGTATAAAAACAAAGAAAATTTAGCTCAACATCAAAAATCTCATATAATTTGCAGTGTTGTCAATGATAAAAACACATTAATCAAAAACAGAATAATCCTGACAAAACTAATTCGTTCGGTTTTAAAATCCACGGAATCGTTGGGAATTTATTGGGGCGATGCCTGTCAGATTGTCCAATCGGAAATTTTCATGGCATTTACCGATCAAATATCGGAAAAGTCTCTTCCGATTCCTGTTTGGATCAATATTTGTGTATATAAAAATGAAAATAATCGGATTAATGTGTATACTATTGGAATGAAAGTCTTTTCCTACCCGGAATATGAAATAATAAACCTGAAAATGAACCGGGAAGACGCTTACTACTTTTTGTTGGATTTCTTAAATTCTCTACTGACAACAGGTGTTAAATTAAAAGATGGAGATACTATTGGACGGGATGAAAATGAAAAATTTAAAGTTCATTATATAGAATCATTCATTAACGGCGATTCAAAGGTTATGAAAATCGAAATGTAAAAATAGATGACCCAAACTGACATAATAAAATTAAGTAAAAAACCAACTTTTTACGCAGCTATAAGCTAAACTATACCAATAAAAATGGAAAAGGATACAATAAATGAAAATTTTCATCGTACTTGAAACTATCCTGATGTTAACAAGCCCGGTCTTTGCCCAAATGTGGCGGGTCGATGATATTGGAAATCTTACCGTAGACGGCGAGATCTTCCGTATAAAAGGCGGATCCTGGACCGGACTCGAAGGACGGGAGATGCCCTCGGACGAACCCTGGGAAACGATCCCGGCGCCAATGGAGATGTACATTGGAAACGTGTGGTGGGTGGAAAGCGGCCGCACCTATGAACAGGACATAAATGAGTTCAAGCAAATGGGCTTTAATCTTATCAGGTTACCGGTCGTCCCCCAGACCCTCGATCCCGCCCATCCGCACGGACGGGCGCCGTACCTTAAAAACACCGAATCAGTGCAAATTGAGAACGCAAGGCTTGCGCTGGAGACTGTTATAAGGTTATTGGACGAAGCCGGCATCTTCGTCCTCCTGGATATCCACTCCTGCTCCAATGACGTCGGCTGGAGAGCCGGCCGTCTGGACGACCGTCCGCCGTGGATCGATGCGGACTGGGACAATTATGATTTCTCACGGGAGAACTATGACTGCAGCGGCTATGGCGTCTCACGATGGCTGGACGACCTGCGCGAGCTTGCCGGCATGGGCACGCAACTCGGTGTCGGCAATATCATGGGCATCGAAATCTTCAACGAACCGTATGATTACTCCTGGTCCGAGTGGAGATCGTTAATCGATCAGGCCTATAATGCGATCGATTCGGTCAATTCCGACATTCTGGTCTTTGCCGGGGGAATCGGTCCTTCGAACAACAGCGAGTCCGCCGATTCGCCTCATGGTGTGGCGGCGTCGAACCCCGGCTGGGGCGAGAACCTCTACGAAGCGGGCGACAATCCGCCGTCCATGCCAAAGGACCGGCTGGTGTATTGTCCGCACGCCTTCGGTCCTTCGATGTACGTGCAGAAGCAGTTCATGGACCCGGCACAGCCGGAGTGTGCGGGTATGGAAGGCGATGAGGCGGGCGACAATCGATGCAACATCGTGATCAACCCTGCTTTACTCGAGCAGGGATGGGAAGAGCATTTCGGTTACCTGAAGGACCTGGGGTATGCCGTCGTCATCGGCGCCTTCGGCGGGAACCCCGATTGGCCGGACAATACCGAGGAGCGCGTCAGGAACCGCTATGACTACCTCGGCGACACGACGGTCGATTGGCAATGGCAGAATGCCTTTATCGACTATCTCCTGTCAAGCGGTATTGCGGATACCATTTACTGGTCGATAAATCCTGAATCCCTCAATCTCGGCGGTATCTATGGCCATGCCTACGACCCCGTCTCAAATACAGGCGGCTGGGGCACCTGGGAGTCCGCCGATCAAAGGAAACTCGACCTGCTGCGCAGACACTGGGATGCAATAGGCCCGCCGGCTCAGACACCAACGACGCAACCCTCAGAGAGCGGGGACGTAAACGGGGACAATACCATAAATATAATCGATGCGCTTTTAACGGCCCGATATTACGTTGGCATTATTCCCGACGGCTTCATCGCCCGGAACGCGGACGTCGACTGCGACGGCGGTATCACCATTGTCGATGCCCTCCTGATCGCCCGGTACTATGTCGGCTTGGTGAGTTCTTTCGACTGTTGACGATTCTTTTTTCCGGCCTGTCTGTGGTTTCGTTTCATTTTAAAAAGGAGTTCAATATGAATAGAGTAAAAATTCTATTACGTATAGCTTTCGGAATCGGAATAATCGCCGATGCTTTTATGGCGATAAAGTTGCTTATCCTTCCATATGTGCTGAATACTTCCTATAGACCGGAAGATGAAACTGTGGCTTCGCTTATGCTCGGTTGGACGATCCTCCTGATATGGGCGTTTATCAAACCGATTGAAAGGCGATTCATTCTGTTATTGACGATAATAATGATGATGATTGGGAAACTGGCCGATATCGTCTCCTTGATTCTTGGAAGAGCAGAGGTTAATACGATTTTACAAAACGGATTACCTTCATTGATAATCTTGATAATGTTTATTTTTCTGTACGTTTTTGCCTGTATATATGGACTAAAAGAAATACGCAATGAACATTCCAAAACCAGCTTATGAAGGCAGTGCCGCATACCGCTCTCTATTTGCGGCTTCGCCAATAAAAAAAGGAGGAAAAAACCATGATCAGGTATGTTATTGTCAGTCTCATTAACGGAATTGTATTTGGCGTAATTGACGGATTGATTAATGTCAATCCATTTGCTCAAAAAATTTATCAGATATATAAACCTATAGCAAAGACATCGATTAATGCACCGGCCGGTATTGTCATCGACATTCTCTACGGGTTTATAATGGGATTTATATTTCTGATATTGTATAGTGCTTTGCCGGGCAGTAACGGTTTGATAAAAGGTATTGTTTTCGCATTAATAATCTGGTTTTTCCGCGTGTTCATGAGTGCCGTATCATCCTGGATGATGTTTAATGTGCCGATAACAACATTACTCTACACCGCCGCTACCGGTTTAGTCGAAATGCTTATTATCGGTATAATCTTTGGTGCGTTCCTCAAACCTTTTAGCATGTAAATCGCCGCCCGCATCGAACAACAGTAATGCGGAGGCAATGCTTTGCTGCGCTTAATTTTCCCGGTTCGCGAAACACCGGACGAATACATTCAAGGAGGCAATCGATAATGACTGCTATTGAAACAAAAAATCTCACAAAAAAATACAGCGACATAACGGCGGTCGATGGTATTAATTTTTCTATCGGGCAAGGCGAATTATTTTCTCTTCTTGGAGTAAACGGCGCGGGGAAAACGACAACGATCAAAATGCTTTCGTGTTTGATTGCCCCTTCTTGCGGTGATGCTTTCATATTCGACAAGAGTATTATTAAGAATCCATTTGCTATTAAAAAAATAATCAATGTTTCACCGCAGGAAACGGCGGTGGCGCCTAATTTATCCGTCTATGAAAATATTGAAATGATAGCCGGTATCTATGGGATGGCAAAACACGTTATACCTGATAAGGTCGCGTATATCGTCGATCGATTCAAATTAAAGGAAATATCCAAAAAAAAAGCTAAAAAACTATCCGGGGGAATGCAGCGGCGTTTGAGTATCGCCATGGCGTTGATAACGGAACCGGATGTTCTGTTTTTGGATGAGCCGACACTCGGACTTGATGTACTTGCCCGCCGGGAATTATGGTCTGTCATAAAGGAGTTAAAGGGAAGAATCACCATTCTGTTGACGACGCATTACATGGAAGAGGCCGAGGCCTTGTCCGATCGGGTCGCGATAATGCACGAAGGTATCATCAAAGTAATCGGGACCGTGCAGGAATTGCTTCAACAAACAAATACAAACAGACTGGAAGATGCTTTTGTCGTTATCAATCAGGGAGGAATGTAAAATGAAAATGCTTTATTTTGCATCGCGCAATCAAAAAGAAATAATACGTGATCCGTTGTCGTCTGTTCTGGGCATTGTAATGCCTGTCTTTTTTATATTCCTGTTTTCCATCATCGCAAAAAACGCCCCGATAGAAGTATTCAAACCTGTTAATATAGTACCCGCTATGACTATTTTCGGATTTTCATTTCTCACATTGTTTTTGGCGATCCTGATTGCCAGGGATAAAAGTTCTTCGTTTTTATCCAGGCTTTTTATTTCACCCCTGACATCGAACGATTTCATATTCGGTTACATGCTGCCGATGCTTCCAATATCGTTCTTGATCTGCTTATTCTGTTTTATTTCCGGCATTTTTATAGGAGTGCCCGTTTCGATGCGAATAATATTTACGTTCCTTACATTTATTCCCTATGTACTGTTTGCTTCCGTTACGGGAGTGCTTTTGGGAACAATATGCAATGAAACGAAAGTACTGGTGGCGGGAAATATTTTCATTCAATTGAGCGCCATTTTAGGGGGCGCGTGGATGGATCTGAATATTTTAGGCGACACGATCAAAACTATCGCCGGCTATCTGCCGTTTTCACACGCGATAGAAGCGTCCCGTGCGGCGTTATCGGGTCGAACGGAAAATATCTTATATCACCTCGCGATTGTATCAGTGTATATTCTGGTATTTTTCCTTCTGGCAGTCATTTTCTTCAACATAAAAATGAAATCCGACAACAAGTAAAGGATGTAAACATGAACTACCGGGCCGACTCGATGTGCGGCCGCTATTTTGAAACTTGACAATTTCTATCGCTGTGGCTATGCTATGTAAAGTCGTTTACACGTCATTCCGGAAGAGAACGAACCGCACAAACAGAATTTTAAATGAAAATATTGGATAAAAAAATATGAAACGGCAATATGTACGTATAATCGTCATTATTATTTTATTCTCCCTTTTCCATTCTTTATTTTATTCATGCACGCCCAATGACAGCTTTAAACAGTATCACCTCAAGGTTATCTCCGATGTTCCGGCTATTCTTTCCACGCAAAAGACCCGGTTAACGAAATTATTCAGCGGACTCATTGCGGCAACGGAAGGAACGGGAGAGGAGCTGGAAATTGTCATGGGAAAATGGGAGGTCCTTTATCGTTATCTTGAGTGTCTGCATGCGGAAATCCGTGCACATAAAATGCACTTATACGCGAACAATAAAACATCGAATCTCATAACCGCAATCAACACCGCAAGCGGTGATATGCTGAACGTCGCATTAGTCAACGCCACGGAAGTGGAGGTGTATGCCCGTCTACCGGATCGATCGAAGTTGCGGAAAATCCTGGAAGAAATAGAGAACAATACCCTGACGCGGCTCGATATCGTGCTTGAATCGTTTCAGATGTATCATGATCATATAAGCGATAAAAACTGATCCGGCGAATTATGTTATTGGTTTTTCAATCACATCACGACCATGAACTGTTCCTGTAAAAATAACAGAAATTTTGATTTGCATTATACTATTTTCACACAGAGCCCGCAAGGCGCACAGAGGAAGAAAATTTATTCTCTTCCTCTGTGCGCTCTGTGTGCTTTGTGAGAAATTCCATTTTCTCGTATATGGGCACCCCTTCGAATCCCGCCATTCACGCCTATCCGCGCAAGCGCCCCGGCGTGTCCATTGTTTTATAAACCACCCCCTTCAACGTTTCTATCAATGAATCACCTCGTATCGGGGCAGTCCTCTCGACCGCTCACCTCGCAGGCCGCGATCTCCCGCATCCTGCGCGCGCCCGGATAATCGGGCGCGATCTCGAGAAGTTTCTCGAGGGCGGCAAGCTCTCCTTCGTGATCGCCGATTTTATGCCGCGCAAACGCCAGATAATACCAGCCGTCGGGTTGATACGGCGCGAGGATGGTGGCGCGCTCCGCTTCCCGGACCGCTCCGGCGGCGTCGCCCTTCCCGAGCAGCACCCATGCGTACGTGGTGGCGAACCGGCCGGAACCAGGATCCCCGCGCGATGCGATCTCGATGGCCCGCTGGGCCTCATTCCAGTCACCCCTGCGCCCGGTTGAGATCGCCCGGTAGTGGTTCGCCAGGGGATCGAGCGGGTTCACCCGAAACGCCGCCGTCCATAGGGTGTCGTCGTTTTTCCAGTCCGGCAGGCGCTGTTCGACCCGGACGATGCCGAAAATTATCACGATGCCGAGTGCGGCCGGGACGATGACGCGCACGATCCGGCGACGCGCGGACACGGCAAGGACGACCAGTTCCGCGACGATAAGCGCGAGGCCGATCGACGGGACGTACAGGTAGCGCTCCCCTACTTCGTGAAACATGGCCATGGCCCCGGCCACCGGCACGAACCATGCGAGGAAGATCGCTGCCGGTACCGCCAGGGGGCGCTTTACGGCCGCGGCCGTTCCCGCCTCCGTTCCCGCGTGATTGCGGCGGCGGCTGCCGGTACCGGAGGAAGGTGCCTGTCGGCGCCATAAAATCGCTGCGGCAATGAAGGCGGCAAATATCGCAGCGCCGGCAGCGACACCGAACACCCCGCCCGATGTGTACGGATGCGAGATGGTAAGCGGCTGCGGCACAATCGCGCGCCCGATGTAGACGGTAATCGCCTCGGGGAAGTTAAGCAATATCCGCAAAACGGCCTCGGGCGGCGGCAGGTCGAAGCTTCGAATCCCGACCGCGGCCCTCAGCGCCACCCAGACCGCCAGGGCGATGGCGACCGCCACCCATCGGGGAGCCGCATCGCGCGCCGTTCGATGGTCGGCGAAATCCATGGCCACGACCACCACCGCCATCGCCCCGAAGCCTTCCTTCGAAAGCAGGCCGGCCAGAAATATTAGTCCGTAGAGAGAGGCCCGAAACGGCCCGGGGCGCCAGGGCAAAGCGAGAAGGCCCAGAAGCGCGACACCGCACAGAAGGTCGTACCGGCACGAAATCCACGCCACCGGCTCGACGTTCTGCGGGTGGAACGCCCACCAGGCCGCGGCAGTTGCGGCGGCGGCGATACCCGCGATCCCGCCGTGCCGCCGCAGGATCACGAACGCGAGCAGCGCCGTCGCGAGGGCGTGGAGGAGGATGTTTCCGACGTGCAGCGCGCCGGGCGCCTCACCGAACCGCGTGTCGAGCCAGAACGACGCCATCGCGAGCGGCCGCCAGTACGGGCTCATCTCGAGGCGCGGCGCGGCCTGGCTATAGAGATCGGTGGAGATCGAACGGCACAACCCGGAAAGGTCCTTTAACGCGGGACTCGGCTTTACGAGGTTGACGTCGTCATAGACCCAGCCCGCACCGATAAGCGGCGCGTAGGCCGCCGCAGTGAAAACCGCCAGGGCGGCGATGACCGCGACGCGCAACCTGAGATGTTGTTGCGGCCCGTCTCCGGGATTCAAAATAAGTGCCATTTTTCACCCCTTCCTTTTTCTTTGGAAAATCCGTACACAACTCGAGTTGTTTTTATTAGGAATGTTAGAGGATTTTTGAAAGTGTGTCTACTTGATTTTTTAATAACGGAGCGCGACGCCGATCTTGCCGTAAAAATCGCGGCCGTGAACGCTGTTTTTAAATAATCGGTCTATACCCCCCGATACTGTCAGAAGCAGGGCCCTGTCCCGACACCCCCGGAAGGTATCTTCCCCTCCAGTTGCAGCCTGACGTTTTCATACCGGGCGTCGACAAAAGGAAGGAGCGCGCCCGCTTTTCCAAATGAATCCGTACCGTCCTCGACGTCTTCGGTAAACGACTTTTTCCATGATTCATACGAATAAAATCCGGTCGGATCGGCTTTCACGTAAGGATCGATAAGCTCTCTCTGCTTTTGAACAAAAGCGCGCATATCCTTCGGGTTGAAGATGTTATCGAGCAAGGATGCAAGATGAGCGTGGTATTGTTCACGGAGTTCGGGTCTCTCCAGGACACGGGCGATAATCGGCCGTTGGGAGAGCGGCGTTATGGTCGGATGATCGATAAGGATCGCCGCGTCCTCACACTTCTTTCCTTCTTTAATCGATCGCCCGAGACCCAGGTTGAAATCCCAGGGCAGCATGGCAAACCCATTCACGGAGCGATGCTCGTATAAATAATAATTGCCCAGATTGGCGAAATAACTGTCGTAATTGGAAATGAGTGTCATGGCGGCGATGTAACGCACGAGATTATCCGTATCGATATAATCCGCCGACCCGGAATTAATGCTTTTTAAAAAGGCCATTATGGCCTTTCCCTCCGTTTCCGTCCCCTTTGTCTTTCTGTTTGTTTTCAATTCCAGTTGAGGATAGTTTCCGGTTGTAAAATCTTTCAACGTCTGCCCCGGCTTCCATTCCAGACTGCTGAAGGCTTTGTATAAATCCCCCTTATATCCGTTTTTTTTGTCGTCCGGAAAATATCTTTCCACGTATTCGCTGTCAACAGGCTCTATCGCCTGGTAGAGGCCCATGTGTCTGCCGGCCAGCCAGAGGTCCACATAGGAGTGACGCGATGCAGGCATGCCCGCCTCCCGCAGGATTCGATAGGCAATGGCGTCCCGCATAAGTGTCGGGTCGCCGTAGCCATTGTTGAGAACCAATCCTTTCAGACCCATAAATTTTTTGGCCCTGTATTTCCCGAATTCAAGTTTCAGGCTATACCGCCCATAACTTCTGTTATCGTCCGGCAAACCCGCTATATATCGCAGCGACGATGAACCTTTCGTGCGTACACCGATATCGTTTATACGGGCTCCATTGAAATCAAGATCTGCGGGATACCAGCGTTCATCCACCGGGTGGCGCACTAAATCCATAACATCATTTTCCCTCATAGTTATTTTCACGGTAAAGACGTGTTCACCGGAAAATAATATATAAGGGACATTGTCGTATCCCGGAGTCGGATACAATGTTCGAGTGCGGGCGTCTATACGGCCGAAACTACTTCCTTTTTTCACCTCGCCTCGTTTCCAGCTTAGAGAGTCGAATTGCTCCGTACCGCAATACAGTGTCAATGAATCTTCTTTACCGAGTTTGAACGGTAAAAAAGGCGAGCCCTTCGCGTCCTCCGCATTCGCGGCTTCAATAACATAATACTGACCCGGCTTGAGTATGACATCGGGCAATGGTACCGGCTCGTGACTTCCGTCTTTTATCGATGCCCGTACCAGACAAACGGAAGCGTTTCCTCTATTTTGAAACTCCACCCAATCATTGCCGCCGAAGAAATCCGGCGTCCCGGAATTCACCACCACCTCACTGACAATCACATCCTTAATATCCCCTCTGCCGCAAGAACCCAAAAGAGTTACCATGAGAAAAGCGGCAACGATACTACATCTATGCATAATTCAACCCCATTTTTACCGCCAAATGACGGTAAAACTCATCATTCGCGATCGTTATGTGAAATTTCCCGTCCGGCCATGTTTTTTCCGGCATCTCAACCACAGACCTGTTTCTCCTGCCCTACGATTTACGGATCGGCCCGTCCGGCTGCCGTCTTCAAAAGCCTGACCAGCTCCTCGGTCTCCCTGCCGTCGGAAATGAAGAACGCATTATCGTCCTTCGAAAGCGGCCCGGGACCGGTAAATTCACGAAACTCTTCGGCGTTGAAGACCAGGTAGCCGGCGATTTGACGGGCATCGCCCAGGTCCGACAACACGTCCAGAGACAGGGTACCGGCTTGAAGCTTCGCCTGAAGCGCCTTCCTGGTAAGCGGTGTGGGGGTGGCCAGCAGCATGGAATGCGTGCCGCCGGTATACCATAATGTGGCGTTTTCAAAGACCGATTGGAAGGTACGGAGGATCATTTTGTATTCGGCGATGGAGAGAGAGTGGCAGGGCAGCCATTGCACAAAAACACCGTCAGGCTCCAGATGGGACTTGACTTGCCGGTAGAACTCGGCGGTGTACAGTACCCAGCTGCAAGCGTTAGCCGGATGCGTGGCATCGTTCGAGATGATGTCGTAGGTCCGCCCGGTTTGCAGCAGATAATTGCGTGCATCTTCGATGTGCACCACGAGGCGCGGATCGTCGGCCACACCGCGGTTCTCGGAGGTGTACACCTCGCGTGCGGCCCGGATCATTTCCGCCGAAAGGTCAACCACGTCGATGCGCAACACGGGATGGGTGGCCATGGTGCCGCTGGCGATGCCGTTGCCGAAACTCAAGACCAGGGCGTTTTCGGCATCCGGCTTGAGCAGCGGCGGTAAATGCCCCAACAGGTGGAAGATAAGCATGCTAACCGGATCGGTGGGCACTTCGATCCGGCCATTGACGGTGGAGAACTTTGGATTATTACGGCCGGGTGCGAAGACGGCAACCGTCGTTTCGACGCCTTCTCTGTAAAAGATGAGCTGGCCGGCGATATTTTCCCAATAACCCAGGTAGCGCGGCGGCGGTAATAAAAGCGCGGCGATAACGGCCAGCGCCACCGGAGCGGCGGTGGCCGCGCGGAGACGGATCGATGTCGACGGGATGAACCAGACGGCCGCCAGGCCGAGCGCCATATTGATCGCGGCCAGCAACAACACCGTATGCTTGAGGCCGAGCAATGGAATGATGAGGAATCCGGCAAGGAGCGCGCCGAGTATGGAACCGGCCGTGTTGAGGGCAGATATGCGAGAGATTTTCCGCCCCACGGAAGCGGCCCGTTCGCCGCTGTACAGGCTTACCGCCACCGGAAAAACCGCGCCGATTAAAAGCGTCACGGGGAAAAGCGTCATAAACGAGAGCAGGGACTCGTAGAGGATGTCCGCCCCCATGCTGTAGCCCCCGAACAGTGCGTTGATCTTCAAACCCGACAACCGGGGAAAGACGAACAGCGAGAGGACTGCCAGCAGGCCGATACCCATTTCCAGCCAACCGAAAAGCGCCATCGATGCGCCCCTGCGGCGAATCCATGCGGAAGCCAGCGCCGCGCCCACCACGAGGCCGGTGAGGTAGACGGCCAGCATGAGTGAAAATGAATAGACGGTCCCAATGACGTACAGCGAAATCAATCTCCCCCAGGTTACCTCGTAAGCCAGCGAGACAAAACCCGAAATAGTGTAGGCAATGACGACAAACCGCAAAGCACCGGCCGGAAGTGTTTTAGCCGGCGGCGGCGAGACCCGCGGTGCCGGGGACGCCGGCGCGGACTTCTCCGGTTCACGCCTTTTTTCCGGGGCTGCCGCCGGGAGACCGAGGCGATGGCCTTCGGTGAACCAGGCGAGAAAAGCCGTCACTACATTAAGCGCGACGGCAATGAATACCGTACCCGACACGCCGAAGGCCCGGATCAGCACAATGGCGGCCAGCAGGCACCCTGCCACCGAGCCGAACGTGTTGGCGGCGTACATCCCGCCAAGGTCGCCGCCCACTTTACCATCGGCGCGGGCATACATACGCGCCATTACCGGGAAAGCGGCGCCGATGAAAAGCGCGGGAGGTGTGAGCGGCAGCAACGCCAATCCCAGTCGCAACGCCGTCAGCGCCAATTCATTTTCCAGATTCAGGCTGCTCGTCATTATGCTGTACAAGCCGGTTAATCCGTTCAGAAACGGAAGCGCCAGCCAGCCCAGGACGGCCAGCCCCACCTGCAGCACGGCAAACAATTGTCCGGGGCGCCCGGCGCGGTCGGCCCATTTGCCGATGGCGTAGCTGCCCAGCGCCATACCGCCCATATAAGCCATGAGTACGGCTGAGTAGGCATAGATGCTGACGCCAAAAGTCAGCAACGCCTGGCGAATCCAGGTAATCTCATAGATTAAGGCGCTGAGACCGGCCAGAAAAAAAACGATCAGAGCGGTTCTGCGCGACATGGTATTTGAAGACATGATTTCCCGCACTTTTTACCTGACCGCAATCAGTTCCACTTCGAATATCAAAGCCGCGTTCGGCGGAATGTAGTTTCGGTGGCCGTCGGCACCGTAAGCCAGATCGGGCGGGATAGTCAGCTTCCGTTTGCCGCCGACTTTCATACCCAAAAGGCCCTGTTCCCAGCCCGCGATTACCTGCCCCTTGCCCAGAACGAACTCAATGGGCTCGCCGTAGTCGTATGATGAATCGAATTGGGTGCCGTCCTCGAGCCAACCGGTGAAGTTCAGCACGAGTGTATTACCGTTCCGGGCTTCGTCTCCTGTCCCGACGACCAGGTCCTCCACCTTCAGCATTTTCACCGAAGTGGGCGGCATTGTGGGAGAAGGCGTGCGGACATCCATCAATTCAACTTCGAATATCAGCGCCGCGTTCGGCGGGACATAGTTTCTGACGCCTTTGGCGCCGTAACCCAGATCGGGCGGGATGGTCAGCTTTCGTATGCCGCCGACTTTCATGCCTAAAATGCCTTGTTCCCAGCCCGCGACCACCTGCCCTTTACCCAGCACGAACTCAATAGGCTTGCCGCTGTCGCGTGACGAATCGAATTCGGTACCGTCCTCGATCCAACCGGTATAATGTACGCTGACGATTGTGCCGGCCCTGGCTTCGGCTCCCGTGCCGATGAACAGGTCTTCCACTTTCAACTCCTTCACCGACGTGGGCGGCAGTTCGGCGAGCGGGGTGATGACGTCCAGCAGTTCCACCTCGAATACCAGTGCCGCGTTCGGCGGAATCCTCCCGTCAAAAGTCCCGTCCGCTCCGTAAGCCAGATCGGATGGAATGGTCAATTTGCGTTTACCGCCGACTTTCATGCCGGCCAGCCCTCTATCCCAGCCCCTGATTACCTTGCCCTTTCCCAGCACGAACTCAATGGGCTTGCCGAACTCGAGCGATGAATCAAAAGGCTGGGACTTGCTTTTGCCGTACACCCAGCCGGTATAGTGCGCGATAAGCGTGTCGCCGATTTTTGCTTCCCTCCCGGTGCCGACGACCAGGTCTTCCACTTTCAGCTTCATTTGCGACGAAGATTGAGACAATGCGAAAATGGCGATCCCCGCAATCACGATCACGGCGGTGCCGATCGCCACACCGATAAGCCATTTTTTATTGCGGATTGCTGCTGCTTTCCCGGCGCGTTTACTCTTCGAATTTGATGATGTACTCATTGTTTACTCCAGTATGTTTTTTATATATTACTCCAAACCCGCGCCTATGACAATTGAAATTTAACATAATCATCCCCAACGACATGTTATCTTCGAAAACACCGTCAAAATAAACCGAGAATAGAAATGTAAAGCAATGCGAAATCCCGTCTTTCATATAAACGAAGTCGACGACAAACAAGCCGGAGAAGAGAACCGTCAGCAGCCGAAAGAACACACTATACCCACATCGTATCGGGCGACCATGAAGGCATCGATAATGGTGATGCCGTCGCTGCAATCGACGTCCGCATTCCGGGCAATGAAGCCGGCGGGGTTCAGCCCTATGTAGTATCGGGCCGTCGTGAGAACATCGATTACGTTAACGGCATTATCTCCGTTTACGTCACCTGCATTTGCCGGTGGCGGGTTCTGATCCCAGATTCTTTGAAGCATGTCGAGTTTCCTTTATTCTATGGTTTCCCATGCCCCCCCCTGAATTGTTATAAGGATCGCAGGCATGGTTATGGATACCGCCGGTATTCATTTGTTCCGGATCGATCGCCAAGCAGACAGAATCCATAATGCCGGGTCGATCACGACGGTGTACTCCGCGTCACCGACCCTTTCGCCTTCAAGGCCCTCGCACCACGGCTGGGCAGTATCCATGTACTGGCTCCGTACGTACACCGACGGGCCAAAGGAATGAGGACAGTATACCAGCAGGTCCTTTGGTATGGACGGAGGATTGTCGCCCGCTTCGTACAGGTTCTCGCCCCAGCCGGGTTTCAACTCAGCCGCCCCATGCCGGCCAGCTTGCGCAGGTCGCACAACCATGGTTCCACACCATAGTCGCCGCAGTCGTAGACATCCCGTGTGAAATCGTAATCGTTCCAGTCACGATCGATCCATGGCGGATTATCGTCCAAACGGCCGGCCCTCCACCCGATGTAGTCGGAGGAGGAGTGGATTTCCAGGAGGACATTAATACCAGCCTGGTCTGATAAAACCGGATAACCGTCTCCAATGCCGATCTGGACTTTTCAATGCGCAACGCCTCGGCGTTTATCAGTTACGGTTCCCGGTCCATAGGGTTGTCGGGATCGAGGGTCTGGGGGCAATCGTCAACCTGCTCAGGCTAAAGCCCATGTCCTTGAACTCGGCTATATCCTGTTCGTAGGTGCTGCCGGTCTCCACCCACCACATGTTGCCTATATACAACTCCATTGGAGCGGTACTTATCACCTCGTCGATGAAATCAGGTCGTCCTTCGAGCCCGGTCCAGGATCCGCCCTTAACACGGAAGATCTCGCCGTCTACGGTAAGATTTCCAATATCATCGACCCGCCACACAGGACCTGTTCGGGCAAAAATCGGGCCTGTAAACACCAGGATAACCCAGAGGACGACATATATTCTCATCCGGATTGTGAAAAATTCTTTCTTTTTCATTTTCTTGCTCCTTGATTAACACAAGCAAACGGCTTCCAAAAAAATTACTCCTCCGGAGGTGGTCTATAAGACTGTTACCTATATCATGTCATACTTCACCATACTTTATTCAGGAAGTACGCGATACCGGACAGCCGCTTGCATCAATTCACAATTAACGGTTTCCACTTGCTGTATATAGCGGAGAGAATATGTTTTGATTGCAGGTAGGATGTATTCATCTCCTCTGCAATATCCGGCCTGTTTACCCGGCCGGCAAGATCGGCCAGGGATCCGGCTATATACATGCGGCACTGAAGCAGAGTGACCGCGTCCGCTCCTTCCAGACTCATGCTTTCCAGTCGAAACAACTGCCGTTCCATTATCCCGACCACCTGTTCGAAAAGCGTCGGATTGCTCCGTGTATTGGTGAAGAGCATTTTATAACTCCAGAGCCACCCGGGCTCATACGTGTATGCTTCGGAAAAAAGCACTGCGATATGTTCTGCCTGCCATGAGCCGGGCCGGCTCAGGACATTTGCAGCCATACTCATAGCTCTGGCAGCGTCCGTTTCGAAGCGCAATCCCCCGTCTGACAGTCGTTTAGCCGCCTCCGCGGCTTCAGGCCGACTTGTATCGGCAAAGAGCAGGCTGCGGGCATCTGCATAGATTATCACCCAGTTACCGCCGGAAAGGGCTGTAATGATGGTGTCGTCGAAATCATGTGAATTCCCGGTAATCAGGTAATGGGCACCGGTTGCATTCAGGATATCCTGCGGCGCCCTGCTTTGGTAGGCAGGCACAGTACTGCCCGTTATGTACATGTATTGGTTAAACGCATCTTCGGTGTATATCTGATGACCCCTGCCGCCTATAAAAGACTTTAGCCGGGGTGCATTCCAGCGCAGATAACCTTCCCACTTCCAGGGATTGAACACATTACCGCTCACATTGTTTGCGATTATAAATCTGAGGAGCTCCGGATTATAGGCGGTGTTTGTATAATGCATTCTCTCGAAAAAAGAACCTGTGCCGGTATTCCTCACCGGATTGCGTGCATCGTAACTGCGGACATTATCGAAAATAATAAAAGCGCCCAGTGCGAAGACCAGGCAGTAACCGATTGCCGCCGGGAGCCATGCGCTCAACTTCGTCGAGCTCTGCACGGCATGCTGCCCCGCCCCTCTTGTCGTCCGGTCAAGGTGCCGATCGTTAAAGTTTGTAGTGGACAATCCATTCGGCCGGGAATGCCGTAACCGATGTATGTGCCAATGCAGCTCGCGTGCAAGGATGGGTGCCGTCAGGATCAGCGCAAGCGCAAGGAAGCGGTTGGACAGGACGGCCATTATGACCGCAGTCAATGCCAGGATTGCATCAAACAAAATGCCGCCGGTATCGCGTTTTTCCCGCCGGAGGACTTTTTGCTTCGAAAAAACAAACGCATATACAAGGTGCAGTCCCAGCAGGATCAGGGTGACGGCCAGCATCACCAGAAAACAGATAATGCCGCTCATGAATGCGGAGAGATCGCCGGTTTCCCAGATCGGCAGCCAGTCACGCAACGTATTCCAAACCGCGCCGCCGGTAAACATGAAAGGCAGGGTGAGATTCCGTATTCCAAAAGGAGTGACGATACCGGCAAGCGCCACTGCCGTCACCGCGGCAGCAGGCAGCTGCCAATAGGCTCTGAAAGCCTTCCCTTTTTCCCCGACTGCCGCCGGAATAAGGACACAGGCAGCCCGGAGCCAGAGCATACCCAGACCGAAAACGAAGCCCCCATGGACATTTGCCCAGATGAGAGTAACGGCTGCCGCCGGCCAGATGAACCAGGTCTGCTCCCGGCTCTTGTAAAGAAACCAGAGTTCCAGGGGTACCAGGGCTATAGTGAACAGGTTAGGACGGAGAATGGCATATACATTAATCGCAGCCATTGTGAACGACGTCACAAGCAGTATCAGGGGGAGGGGAATTTTCAATGTATGCAAAGCCAAACTCAGAAAGAGGGCACATAATGCCAATAAAACAAATTTGACCGCCAGGAGTCCCGTGTCTCCGAAAACAACGTTGGCCAGGTAAAAAATTAAACCGGCACCCCAGTTCTGATTGATCCATACCCGATTATTGGTACTGAAAGACCAATCATCGGGTGTATTCAGTTTCCCGGCAATCACATCACGGCCTGCAGCCAGGGAAATGTATAAATCACTGACTTCCCTGGGGATTGACCAGATCGCAGTTATGATAAAAAGAAGCAAAATAATCCCGGTTACATTCATCAATATCCTGATTATAGGAGAATCGGCTTTATTCATATAAATCCAAGCACCTTTACGACATAGAATTATTTTTTTATGCAGTGAATCTCTATAAACCAGTCCCGCGATCCGCATATCGAAAAGAACGTAGTGTATAGATGAACTCTACACCGGAAATGATACGTTCCCGGTTCCGTCCTGTCAAGAAAAAAAACAATATATCGCTTTTCGACGAAAACGAAAGCCTGTTTATAACATGGATGAAAGGGACGGATGATGACCGCTCTTTTGATTTCATTGTTGCAAAATGTGTATGTATGTATCTTCGGGATTTTGGATGACGGCCAAACGTATAATTTTCCACATTGATATACGTGAGAAAAATACCAAAATTCAATCGTTTGGAATGAAATTACACATGAATTGAAAAAATATCCATAAAATTCCTTTTACTTTACATGTAATTTTGTTATTTTGCATATTGAAATCCTGTTTTTCAATGGTATACCGGGATTACCATGAATATATAATCCGATAGTTGCATCCTTGTATATTGTGATGGAATAAAAAAGACAAATGTAAAGGGTCCGTATAAAAGGAGCGGCATATGATTCAGAATAACCATAATTATTTTATGGGCACTTCTAAAAACCTGCTTTGCAGGTTTTTAGAACAACAAAATATTTCCTTAAGCCCACAAGGGCACCTAAAGGGAAAACTATCTTTTTATCTTATAGATAATTATAATAACCGCTTTGTTTCTATCCTGTTTTCCATAGGCGGCATGATATATATAGCGTATAAAAAGATAGCTTATAGAGGCGCCCTTATTATTCTCCTTTGTATTATCGGTCTTTTTTTATCATGCTCCGGCAAGCGGAGTGACGGACTCGTTGCCGAATTTATTACGGAAATCTATAATTTCGGACAGGTAAATGAGGGAGAAAAAGTAACGTATACATTTAAATTCAAGAATGTCGGAACAAAAACCATTATCATCGACGACGTCCGCACCACATGCGGATGTACGCTCATAGGGGAGTTCGATCGTGAAGTGGCGCCTGGGGCATCGGGAAAAATCCCCGTCGAACTGGATACCGACGGATTCGAAAGAGAGATTGCCAAAGCCGTACAGGTAACGACAAATATACCTGATAGAAAAGAAATTATCCTGACATTAAGGGGAACGGTCTATTCACCGATTATTGTGAGACCGAGAATTCTCTGGTTGGGTCTTGTAACGACGGCAGTATCTTCTCTTCATGGCACCTTTTCCATTAAAAACAATTCGGATGTTCCTTTAAAAATTGAAAAAATAATACCTCCCCATGACGGAGTAATTGTCCGGAACACTTCCGTACAACCGGATGAGGAATATCTCATGGATGTTACCGTGAATCCCCCGTTTGGTGAGGGCAATGTGGATGAAGTGGTAGTTCTGAAAACCAATATGTCCGGTAAAGAATCCGTCAACCTCACGTATTCGTATTATAACGAGGCTGCGGATAAAAAAACCGATTAGGCGATGCCATACAGCATGAGGTTACATCCCGGAACACCTCATGCTGTTTGACACGAAAGCGAAAACCCTCAAGCCGGCCGCAGCATTTCGGGAAAAAATCCCGGCTACCATGACTCCATGAAAACGACCTTGCCATTTCTATTCACATATCCGTGCTCGTCTTTGTTCCAGACCAAAGCCAGCTCTCCCGAGAAATAATCGGCATGCACGAATTGGGTGTCGATGACAAGCTTTCCGGACGTATCAATATATCCCCATAAACGATTGACGCTAACGGGAGCAAGACCGTCCCGGAAAAATTTGGCGTTTTCAAATCGATAATCTATGACAAGCTTTCCCGTTTTATCGATATATCCCCAACTGCCGCCGTTACGGACCGCAGCCAATCCCTCGGAAAAAGAAAAAGCCAGCTCATAGACCGGTGGAATTTCAAATTCTCCCGATATATTGATAAAACCGGCCTTGCTGCTTTCCAATACGGAAGCCAGGCCGTCGACAAATGAATCGGCGCCGTAGAATTGGGGCTCGATAACCATTTCCCCTCCGGTATTTATATATCCCCATCGTTTCTCTACCAGAACAGGGGCCAGCCCCGAGGCGAATGCTTTGGCATCGTCAAATTGATACTCAATCACACATTTTCCCGACATATCGATATAGCCCCATTTACCTTCGTTTCCAACGGCAGCCAGGCCTTCGAAAAAATTATATGCCGATTCAAACTGGGGTTCTATCACCATCGCGCCCGAGGTGTCAATGAAACCATATTTCCCGTCAAGAACAACGACCGCCATTCCATCCTGAAAAAAAGCATAGGAGTCAAACTGCGGTTCAATCGTAATTATACCTGTTTTATCGATGAAACCCCATTTCGAGCCGTCATATACGGGGGCAAATCCTTCCGAGAAGCTTCCGGCTTTCACGAATTGGGGCTGGATGACGTATTTGCCCGTATAATCGATATATCCGAACTTACCGTCTTTGATCGCAACATACAGTTTGCTTTTATTTTCCGGTGATACCTGGTAGCAGCCGTTCGCGATAATCAACAGCATCAATACCGGGAAACAGAATGATTTTTTCATGGCGAATTCTCCATTATATTGTTGATGATATCCTTAAGCTACACTGAAATAGTGTGTCAGTCAAGCAGATTGACCGGGCCGCATGACCGGCTTCCGGCGTCGAATGACGGCCGCGTATCATTTCCACCAGAGAATATACGGGAGGAAAATACTGAAATCCCTCAGCCCGGACCGTCACTACCATATAAATGAAAAAAAGTCCATAATGAAATTCATATTGAATATTTCTGAAAATATTTATATATATAAATAAATCCGGACTTAAATAGGAGATTGAAATGAAAAACAAACATCACTCACATCCGTTTAATACAGACAGAAACGTATGGAAATATGGTTTCGTTTGTATTGTCCCGCTCTTTGTTATACTGTTTTTCGCGTGTTCGGGTAAGCAGGTAGACGGCCCGGGAATAAAATTCGAGAAAGAGACATATGACTTTGGAAAGGTAAATGAAGGCGAAACGGTAGCATATACGTTTCAATTCAAAAACAACGGGACGGAAATCCTCATCATTGAAAATGTCAAACCCACATGCGGTTGTATTTCAATTACAGGAGAATATGACAGACAACTGCAGCCTGGAGCAACAGGCGAAATTCCGGTCGAACTCGATACAGGCGGCATCGAAGGGAAAATGGCGAGAATCATAAGAGTATCGACCAATATTCCCGCTAAAAAGGAAATTATTCTTACCCTGCAAGGAACAGTGTACACTCCAATCAGTGTCAATCCGGATGTCCTCTGGCTTGTGCATAAAAACAGAACGACTGTTTCGCTTTCAGGCAGTTTCACGATAACGAACAACACGAATGAACCCATGGAAATACTGCCCATTACACCGTCCGACAAGAACGTAACCGCCGATATAATTATCATACGGGAAAATAAGATATTCACAATAGAAATCACGGCAAATCCTCCCTTTTATCAAGGCAACACAGAAGAAACACTTGAAATCCAGACGACGCTCCCCGGTAAAGAGTATATTACCCTCAAATACGCTTATAATATTCATGCGGCAGTCATCGTATATCCCCAGTCCATTATCCTTGAACCCGTTAAAGCCGCGACGAAATTTGAAAAAACAATCAATGTCGAAAATCACTTTATCGGACCGGTCACCATCGCCAATCCCCGGGTGACGGGCGGCACCCTGCAGTATAACATCGAAGAACCGGTGAAGGACGGCAAGACCACCCGAATAAGATTGTTATTTCCGGCCGGATTTGTCTTGAAAGAAACGGATAATCTCGTTTTTTCTTTTACGGTAAAAAAAGATCAGGTATCGCTTGCATACGATATCCCGATAATGGTATCGGAATAATCCCGCTTGGCTAAAAGAACAATATACGCTACACTACCGTAACCTCAAAGGCGAAAGGCGGTTCCCATGATCATCGATTTCCATACCCACGCGTTTCCCGACCATATCGCACCGAACGCGATCGCGGCGCTCGAGGCCGAATGCAGCGCAAGAACAAAACACGAAGGCACGGTTTCGTCCCTGCTCCGTTCCATGGATGCAGCGGGTATCGATATCGCCATTGTGTGTTCGATCGCCACGAAACCCTCACAGTTCACACCGATTTTGGAATGGTCGAAAACGGTCGCCTCGGACCGTATCGTTCCCCTCCCCTCCGTCCACCCTGCGGACCCCGCTATCGCGGAAAAAATGAAGATCATCAGCGATGAGGGCTTTGCGGGCATAAAGATGCACCCCTATTATCAGGAGTTTTCCCTTGATGAGGAACGGGTGTTCCCCGTCTATAAAGCATGCTCGGAATACGGGCTGCTGCTCGTCGCACACACGGGATTCGATATCGCCTTTCCCCGCGACAGGATCGCGGACCCTGAAAAGATCATGGCCGTCCGCGCCCGCTTTCCCGGCCTCAAATTTGTGGCGACACATCTCGGCGGGTGGTATGACTGGGAGGAAGTGGAACGCCGGATGGTCGGGAAACCGGTATACATGGAAACCTCCTTTTCACTGGAAGACCTGCCGCCGGAAAAAGTAAAGGCGATGATCGAAGGGCACCCCCGGGAGTACATATTATTCGGGACGGACAGCCCGTGGACGGACCAGCGCGAGGCGATACGACTCCTCCGTTCATTGGGGCTTGGCGAGGAACGCGAA
This sequence comes from Spirochaetales bacterium, assembly GCA_016930085.1. Taxonomy (NCBI): domain Bacteria; kingdom Pseudomonadati; phylum Spirochaetota; class Spirochaetia; order Spirochaetales; species Spirochaetales bacterium. The sequence continues at coordinate 3,160 of JAFGHO010000123.1, read as the reverse complement.
GAGGCGATCCTGTACGGGAACGCGGCGCGTCTTCTGGGAATGGTCCGATGAGAGGGCGGCACGCCTGTTTCACACCGTGCAACCGATCGTGAGGCGGTCAATCGGCGGTATCGCCGACGCTTCCGTGTTCGATGATGTTCATCAGGCATTTGACGATTCCATTGTGGGCGTAAACGGTCTTCCCGGATAAAAATGCCTGTGTATTCACCGTGCAATTCGGGGCGATTGAAAACGAAAATGAATCGACATAGTATTGGTTGAATAATGCGAACAACTCCCTGATTCTGTTGACATTTTTGCAAACGTAGGCATTTTCCCGAAGGTCCATCCCGTCGATGTTCTTCATTAACGATTGAAAACGGTTGTTCAGCCGTGTTTTTATCTCCGGTTTGAAAACGGAAAAGCGGTTCGTCTGCCTTTTTATTTCATCGAAATATACCATGTATTCGATGCAATCCTTTTTCAACTGAAATGTGTCGTTCCTGTCTTTCGTTACCATAACGGCCCCCTTTTTACAGGTTTGCTTCCTCAATTGAAACCGGCTTTTTCCGCACCGGACGGCCTTACAATGCGAACACGGTCAGTATAGCCGGCCGGTACCGGGATATCGATGGGCGGTTTCGTCTTTCCGTTGACGTCTTTCATTTTTTCGTACGCCGTTATCCGGCATCGCGGCAAGCGTCAGGATTCACGGGAGCCGTCATATTTTTTTTATTAAAACGACAGATGAACGCTGGATGTCCGCAGAATTGTATTTCCCGTCCATTGTTACCTCAATTCAGGGGATTCATGTTAAAAATATCGCCTTTTTTTAACATGAAAATACCTGTATGTAAAAAAAACCATAGATTGTTAACATATCTGCTATTTCACAAAAAGGTCAAAGAGTGGTTTATTTATGTAAAAATTGCTTTTTTTAAGCCGTTCCTTTAGCAGGAAGCCGTCTTTTGCCAGTATATCAAGATATTTTGCCGCTGTCTGCCTGCTTATCTTTAAATCATGTGCCAGGAAATCGATTTTTGTATAGGGATGAAAAAAAAGATTATTCATCAGGTCCTGAGAATAGAAGCTGTATTTTGCTCTTATGTCATGCTTATATCGCTGCATTAATTCTCTTATGTCGTGAATCAGCATAATTGTCTCTTTTGCCGTCTCTTCAATACCTTTGAGCATGAATAATATCCATTCCTCCCAGTTTTCTTTATCTCTCACTTCCTGTAAAAAATTGTAATAATCATCCTTATTACGTATTATATAACGGCTTAAATAGAGAACCGGAATATCCAAAAGCCCTTTATAAACAAGATAGAGAATATTTATTATCCTTCCGGTCCTTCCATTGCCGTCATAGAAGGGATGAATCGATTCAAACTGAAAATGAATAACGGCCATTTTTATAAGCATATCTGTTTTATGGAAAGAATCATCATTTATATATTTTTCAAGATTATCCATTAAACGTTTGACATCATTATAATTCTGCGGGGGTACATAGACGGTTTTTCCTGTTTTGCCATTTTTAAGTTCCGTACCCGGAAGTTTCCGGAAACCGGCTTTGTTTTTCTCTATGCATTCCTGTATTTCCAGAATTTGACTATTTGTAAACAGGCCTTTGTTCTTGATGATTTCATATCCCGTTCTAAGGGCATAGGAATAATTCTGGACTTCTTTTGCGGCGGCACTTTGTATAAAATCCTCAAAGAGAGTTTCTTTATAAATTTCATCGTGGGTTGTTATAATATTTTCTATAGCGGAGCTGTCCTTGGCTTCGAGCAATGGTAATGTATTGATAAGTATCGCCTGGTTTGGAATCGTTTTTGAAACACCTTTTAGTTCCGCAAGATAACGGTGTGAAAGGACTGTTTGCTTTAAAACAACCTTTGTTTCCAGATCGACATTCGGGGGCAGTTCCCGCAAAATATAGTTATTCATGTAATCCTTCTTTGTATCGCCTCATTCATTCCCGATTTTACTATATTTTTCCCGATATAACAATAATATAGCAGCTCCTGTATTATTTATATTTCCCCCTTCCCCGTCTTCAACCGGCACTCCCGCCACCCGCCATATGTGTACATCCGTTGTTTTTATATAAACGACGGCTGAATGCTGTGATGGGAGCGGATAGGAAGATAGTATAGTTGCGGCTTATAAATGTATAAAAGTGTCGCTATGATACGTAAATGATAATTCTATTTTTATTAAAACTACGGATGAACGCTGGATGGGCGCAGATAGGGCAATAGGTAAATGGCGCCTTTAATACGTATAAAAGTGGCGCCATATAATATTCATTTTTTCTTTTTATTATTTTTTATGTTGTGATATGATAATGTACTTTCATATATCACAATAAAAAAATATTTTCTCTGCTATATACTTTCCATCCTTCACTTCCCCGTTATAGACCTGCATTATCCTCATCCGCCATCCAGCATTCATCCGTGGTTCGTTTATCTCATGCGGCATGGACGCCACCTCCTTTGTGCCGGGATGCAGGTAATCTTTTTCTCGAAGCCTGTCAAGGCCGGGCCCTCCGGGTTCTCCCTCCGGTCGAAGCCTTGACAGGCTTCGAGAAAAAGATTGTCGGGTGAAAAAACACAAAGGAGGTGTCATCCATGTCGACTCGTTTTCTCTACAAACAACTTTCCCGGAAAATTATAGGCTTCGCGTTTACCGTTCATAACAGCCTGGGGCCGGGTCTGCTTGAATCCGCCTATGAAGGCGCATTCTGCGTCGAGCTGGTTCACGCGGGTATTCCTTTCGAACGGCAGAAGGTGTATCCGCTCATTTACAAAAACGAATATGTCAGTACGTACTTCGCCGACCTTGTCGTCGACAATACCGTCATTGTCGAACTCAAATCCGTGTCGCAGCTTAGCAGGATTATGGAAGCGCAGATTATTAATTACCTCAGGCTTTCATGTCTTCCCGTCGGCTATCTCATGAACTTCAATGCGCCCGTTCTTGAATGGAAGCGCTTCATCAATACACGGGGCAGGCCTTAAGCCTGCTTCGTGTGTTGGCGTTTGAAAGATACTGATTTTTTTTTAAGAATTTAGAAAAACTACATATGAACGCTGGATGGGCGCAGATAGGGCCATAGGTAAGTTCTGCCCTTAAACGTGTAAAAGTGTCGCCATAAAATATTTTTTTTCTT